>DATDRF010000100.1:0-7115 GCA_035291905.1 Bacteroidota bacterium | reverse complement strand
ACCTGATCTGAGTCACGATCAGTACTTCGGAAGCGCCCTGGAGCTGGCATCCATTATCTGGAATCACACGCCCGAGATGAACCGGAAATTCAGGCAGCTCAGAATGGACCGCCCGACGCTGACTGAGGCTGAAATGCTGGACCTCCTCGGCTTCCTCTACTACCTGCGTTATCTCGGCGAGCCGGGAAGTGTCGCCAACGGCAAGAGCCTTTTGAACTCCAAGGGATGCATTTCGTGTCATAGCGTCGGTGGACAGGGTGGGACCGTAGGGCCGGACTTCAGGAACATTCAGCGATATTCAGCCCCGCTCTATCTGGTCCAGGCAATGTGGAACCACGGGCCCTCGATGCTTGACCAAATAAACAAGGGCAAAACAAAATATCCCGTACTGACTGGCCAGGACATTGTCGATATCGCCTCCTACCTGCGTCAAGTCAGCACCGCAAATGTCGAAGTGCGCCTCTCCGTGGGGAATCCGAAAAGGGGACGCGAGCTCTTCGGGCAAAAACACTGCTCCAATTGCCATGTAGGGGAAGGAAAACGAAAGCGCATCGAAGCAGGGCTCATCAAGATTGATCTCAAGAAGGGCGTCACCGAGGTTGCCAGTGCGATGTGGAATCACGGCCAGGCCATGCTCGAATACATGAAACGCGAATCCATTGATTGGCCGCAGTTCAGCGGGAACGAGATGGCCGACATCATCGCGTACATCTATTTCCTCGGCTTCGAAGACAAAGAAGGCAACTCACAGCGCGGAGGGGAACTCTTCAGTGAGAAAGGATGCAGCAGCTGCCACAAACCCGGTGGTCAGGGAAAAGGACCGGACCTTCAGTCTGCCAAGGGGATAAACTCTCCCATCAAAATGATCCAGCTCATGTGGAATCATGCAGCACAAATGGAAGACATGCTTCTGACTCAAAACAAGCGATGGCCGCAGCTCACCACATGGGAGATGCGGGACCTGTACACGTATCTCCGGAAGGCCGGGAAGAACTAAGTTGCGCGAGCCCAATCCCGTACCTGAGACGCCGTCATGGACAAGCTGACATCCCCCGCAAAGTGGATTCTGCGCATTGGAGTCGTTGTCGTTCTGGGTGCGGTGATCCTCTTCTACCTCGGCTCCAAAACAAACTCAGACATCACCCAACCCATTGCCTACAGTCACAAAGCACACATCGAGACAGCAGGCCTCAACTGCACGGATTGCCACTCAACGGTTCAGACATCACAGGCGGCCACCCTTCCAAGTCTCGAGGTGTGCAGTACATGCCATTCCGAACAGCCAATTTCGCAATCCCCCGAAGAGCTGAAACTGCTCGAATTCGTAAAGCGGGCGGAGACCATTCCGTGGCAACGAGTGTATCGTGTTCCCGACCACGTTTATTTTTCACACCGCCGTCATGTTGCCAAGGGTGAACTTGAATGCGCTGCGTGCCATGGGAATGTCGGTGATTTCACCCTTCCTGCGAGCTCTCAGTTCCTCCCGCTCACGATGGAGAACTGCATGAAGTGCCATCGCGAGAACAATGTCACAAACGACTGCCTCGCATGTCACAGATGAGGACAGGATCTTGATGGAAATCAAAAGACGCGACTTCTTGAAGCTGTTCGGCGGCGCTTCAGGCGCTCTCCTTGTCGGAGGCCTTGACGATGTCATTGCCCTGCCGGACGAATGGCTTGAAAAAGGAAAGAACGGTCCGCGGATTGAATCCTGGCAGAATACGATTTGTGGATTGTGTCCTTCGGGATGCGGACTGCGCGTGCGGCTGGTGGACGCCATCCCCGTTTCGGTCAAAGGAAACCCTGTGTATCCGGTCAACAAGGGAGGCCTTTGTCCTCTTGGACTCAATGCCCTGCACTCCCTCTATCACCCGGATCGAATCAAGGGACCGCTCAAACGAACAGGCCTCGTCGGCACGGGCAAGTGGGAATCAACAAGTTGGGATGAAGCGCTCACAACGATCGGCAACCGGCTGGCCGAACTGCGAAGCCGGGGCAGATCTCATGAGGCTGCGTTTCTGGGTCATACGGAAGGCCGCTTGATGAAGCGGCATATACGCGCCTTCATGGAGGCCTATGGCTCGCCAAACTACTTTCAGTTCTCTTCTTCACAAAACGACGCCGCCGCGTATGCCTTGGTCCAGGGACATTCTGCTCTTCCTGCTTATGATGTGCTGAATGCCAGGCTCATTGTCAGTTTCGGCGCCAATTTCCTCGAAGAGGGGTATTCCCCGGTCTACTACACAAAGCTCTATAGTCATCACGAAGAGCAGCAAACGCGTTATGTGCAAATCGAATCCCGCATGAGCCTCACCGCAGGCAATGCAGATCAATGGATCCCCATCCGGCCGGGAACCTACGGGGCTCTCGCCCTCGGGCTTGCTTATGTGCTGATTCGCGAAGAGCTCTATGACAAGGATTTTGTCCGACAGCAAACATTTGGGTTTGAAGATCGCACAGACGGATCCGGCGCAAGGCACGTTGGCTTCAAAAACATGGTTCTGGGAAACTACTATCCCGAAAAAGTGGAGGAACTAACGGGGGTCCCGAGTTCTGCAATTCTGCAACTGGGGAGAGAACTGGGGAACACCAAGCCCGCCCTCGTCATGGGCGGGCAGGGGGCCGTGGAAAATACAAACGGGACGTTTGCTTCCATGGCCGTGTACAGTCTGAACGCGCTTCTCGGAAACTTCAACAAGAGTGGCGGTCTCTTCTTTGTCGATGAGCCGCCCTTTACCAAGGCCGGGGCCGTTCCCCAGGATGGAATCGCCCGCGCAGGATTGCGTCGGCCTCCGATCGGCAGAACCGATGAGGGGACTTTCCCCCTTGCAGAATTCTCCATCGACACATTCGCGAAGAACATCCTTGCCGGGAAACCCTATCCGATCAGCATTCTGTTCATTTGCGGCGGTAATCCGATCTTCGAGTCAACCGGTCACAACGAGCTCACCGAAGCTCTCAAAAAGATACCCATGGTGGTGAGCTTCGACGGCGTCCTCAATGAAACGAGCGAACACGCACATATTGTCCTTCCCGATCATCATTTCATGGAGCGCTGGGATGAAGTTTCCAACGTCGCAACCGTCGGATTCACCCATGTCGGGACGCAACACCCGGTGGTTTCCCCGATGTACGACACAAGACATGTCGGCGACGTTTTGATCAATCTCGCGCAGAGGATTGGCGGTTCCGTTGCACGGGCATTTCCCCTGGCATCCTATGAAGATGAACTGAAGGAGACGCTGAGGGGTGTTTATCGGTCGGGCGCCGGGGCCATCGTGTCCGAAGGTGTCGGCACAATGTGGATCGAATATCTTCAACAGCGCGGATGGCAGATAGGACAATACGCTTCGTTCGATGAGTTTTGGGACCGGCTCATAAAACAAGGGGGCTGGTGGAACCCGATCAGGAAGAAGAAAGGAACGGATCAACTGTTTTCGACACCCTCGGGCGGGTTTGAGTTCTATTCCCAGAGGTTGAAGGAGACGATCGATTCTCTTGTCGCAAAACAAGGAAGGAGATCTTCCCCGGGAAATGCAGAACGCATTCTGAATCAACTGAATATTTCGGCACGAGGGGACAATGTGTTTCTCCCCCACCATGAGCCTGTTCCCTACGACGCGGACATGCCCGTCCATTTGACAACATTTCGTGTTTTGCAGGTGCGCGACGGTCAGGGCGCGTCGCTTCCCATGATGCAGGAGATGTTTGGACATTCCGTTCACCGCCATTGGGAGACGTGGGTTGAACTGAATCCGGAAACAGCCGCAACGTTCCATGTCCGGGATGGAGAGTGGGTCCTGGTACAATCGGCGGCAGGGACTCTCAAGGCAAGGGCGAAGATCTCTCAAGGGATCATGCCAAACGTCATAGCCATTCCCTTCGGGCTCGGACATACTTCGATGGGACGATATGCAAAGGGCCACGGAGCAAATCCCAACGCCATCATGAAGAATTTGTATGATATGCTCAGCGGCAAGCCCGCGCTGCAGGCAACAAAAGTGCGCATCTCACCTGCCACATAAACAAAGGAGTACTGATGGCGAAGTGGGCAATGGTGATCGATCTCGACAGGTGCACCGGTTGCGGAGCATGCAACGTCGCGTGCAAGATGGAGAACAACGTACCGATCGTCGATGCAGAAGAAGCCCAGTCCGGCAGGGCTCTGTTCTGGATGGACATGGTGACCACGTTTGAAGGAGATTTTCCCAACACGCACGTGAAGCGCCTCCCGAAGCCGTGTTTCCATTGCGACGACCCACCCTGCACGGTGGTCTGTCCTGTTGGAGCGACGTATCGGAATCCGGAGGGGATTGTCGCGCAGATCTATCACCGGTGCATCGGGTGCAGATACTGCATGGCTGCGTGTCCGTTCACCGCCAAGTATTTCAATTGGTACGAGCCGAAATGGATCGGCGAATCCAACGATGGCGGAAATCCCGACGTCTCACGACGAATGGTGGGCGTTGTGGAGAAGTGTTCCTTCTGCTCACACAGGCTCCAGAAAGTGAAGGAGACAGCAGATATCGAGGACCGGCCCATCGGCGACGAGGAGTACGTCCCTGCGTGCATGGAAAGCTGTCCTGCCGACGCCATTGTATTTGGAGACCTTGAAAACAGAAACAGCAAAGCTGCACGGCTCTCCCGCAGCTATCGGGTTTTCCGATACGGAGAGGATCTCGGAGTCGAACCAAAAGTCTATTACCTCGCCAGAAGAACGGCTACATGAAGACAAAACCGCAGCCCTCGATTGACCGGGATGAAACCCTGTTCAGGCCCATCTACGAGACAGGCAAGGGATTCTATGTGGCCTTCGGAATCCTCTTGATCGTGTTCCTTTGGGCGCTGTATATGTATGTCACCCAGGTGTGGTTTGGCCTGGGCCTGACCGGCATGAATCAACCGGTTACATGGGGTTTCTATATCGTAAATTTTGTGTTTTTCATCGGCATCAGCCATGCGGGAACGCTTATTTCGGCTATCCTTCTGTTGTCGAAAGCAGAATGGCGAAGACCGATCACGCGCATGGCAGAAGTCATTACCGCCATCGTCCTGGCCATCGGTGGCCTCCACCCTATCCTCGACCTCGGCCGCCCCGACAGAATGCTGAATCTCCTCGAATCCGGCCGGCTCCAGTCGCCCCTGCTGTGGGACGTCACAAGCATTACCGCGTACTTCACCGCAAGCACTGTTTATCTGTACCTGCCCATGATCCCCGACATTGCCAGGATCCGCGATCGGGGCGGAAAGCTCCAATGGCTGTATTCATTCATGGCATGGGGATGGACCGGCACGGAGCATCAACAACGTGTCCTGAATCGTGCCATCAACATTTTGATGGTGATGGTTATCCCCATCGCAATTTCTGTTCACACGGTCATCTCCTACATCTTCTCCATGACTCTTCAGCCGGGATGGCACAGCACCATTTTCGGTCCGTACTTTGTCGTGGGAGCGATCTTTTCGGGGATTGCCGCTTTGATGATCGTGATGATCGCATTTCGAAGAGCATACCATCTCGAGAATTACCTGAAGGAGATCCACTTTCGATACTTGAGTACGTTGTTGCTCATCATGTCGCTTATCTGGTCCTATTTCACTTTTTCGGAGTACCTCACGGGCGTGTTTGGGGCCGAACCGCACGAAATGCACATTATCATGTACAAGTTTACCGGTCCTTTTGCCCCCTTCTTTTGGGGGATGGTGACCTGCAATTTTCTCATCCCCGTCATCACGCTCAGTTTCAAAAAGCTCAGAACGATCAAAGGAATCTTCGTCGCCTCGGTCGCCGTGGTCGTGGGTATGTGGCTCGAGCGGCTTATCATTGTCGTTCCGTCGCTTGCAAATCCGAGGATGGATCTCCCCGTGGGGATCTATGTCCCGACGATTCTTGAGTGGGCGCTGTTCGCAGGCGGCATATCCGCTTTTGTGATGGGATTCATGTTGTTTTCAAAGTTCTTCCCGCTTGTTTCGATTTGGGAGATCGAAGAGGGGAGGACTCACGGACGCAAGGAGGTAGAGACGCGGATTCACAGCTACTTGCCGGGAGAGGGAACGGCGACATGAGAGAGCCATTTTGAAGGAAAGCGGAGACTCGACATCATCGTAAACAATTCACAGGAGCAGATCAATGCGCAATCGTCCTTTGTTCGTGCTGTTGGCAGGCGCGGTATTCGGGTTGACCTCCGTCAACCTCCTCGCACAGAATAAGTATGTCGGAACCAAGATGTGCGCTCCTTGCCATCGTTCCGAAAAGCAGGGAAAGCAATTCGACATCTGGAAGAACAGCGATCACGCCAAGGCCTATCAAACACTGACGACGGCCAAAGCAAACGAAATTGCAAAAGCGAGAGGACTCGCCAAGCCCGCTGCCGAATCCATAGAGTGCCTGCAATGTCACGTCGTGGGGTACGGCGACGATGCCAAACTGGCTGAGAAGGCGTTTGATTTCAAGGATGGGGTCCAATGTGAGACCTGCCACCAGGCAGGGTCTGCCTACAAGAGCATCACCGTCATGAAGGACAAGGCAAAGGCTGTTGCAGCCGGAATGCGCGAATTCAAGGATGAGGCTGCCATTGAGACCTGGTGCAGGACTTGCCATAACGAAAAAAGTCCCAGTTACAAGGAATTCAACTTCAAAGAGCGATGGGCGAAGATTAAGCACGCGGTTCCAAAGGGTTGATTGAGCCGATTTCAACAATCTCTCCCGGCGAAAAAAGGCGCTTCCAGGCGCCTTTTTTGTTTGGGTGACCTGACGATGTTCTCATTTCCGAGAATCGTTCTCATTTCGGTGCCCAATAAACGACAAAAAGGGCCATTGCGATAATTGGGTGATTTGGCACAGGACTTGCGGCCTTCCCACAACTTGACATGGACTTCCCTGCATGAAGAATAGCTCCGCAAGACCCTCTCTCCGCATTGCGACCAAGATGATCATGGCCGTCGCCGCAACCGTCCTTCTTGCAGCTTCCGGCTTCGTTTATTTCGCAAACAGCACCGGATCTCAACTCTTTACACGTCAAGTACAGGGGAAAGCTCATGGTGTCTCAGAGTTCGGCATCGCCCTGCTTGAACACGCAATGCTCGAAGGAGAGCAGGGACACGTCGATGATATT
>DATDRF010000099.1:0-52505 GCA_035291905.1 Bacteroidota bacterium | reverse complement strand
TGTACAATTGATTCTTTTTCACTTTTGTCTTATGTTGGAAACAAAAATTTCAGGATGGCGGAGAAAGAAGAACGTGTTGTTGTCTCGAATCGTAAGGCCAGGCACGAATACTCAATCATCGAGACACTCGAGGCCGGCATTGTTCTCCTGGGAACCGAGGTGAAGTCGTTGCGCGGCGGCAATGCAAATCTTCAGGACAGTTACGCCATTGTGAAGAACGGAGAAGTGTGGCTGATGAACATGCACATCAGCCCGTACGAACACGGGAACCTCAACAACCACCAACCTACCAGAGCGCGGAAGCTCCTCGTCCAAAGGAAACAAATCCGCAAACTGATCGGCAGAGTAAAGGAAAAAGGGCTCTCGCTGATTCCCCTTTCGGTGTACTTCAAGGGGCCATATGCCAAGATAGAATTAGCAATCGCACAGGGGAAGCGCCGGTTCGACAAACGTGAGGCGCTGGCAAAACGCCAGGCACAGCGAGAAATGGCCCATCGAATGAAAAGGAGCAGCACCTAAGAATTGTTCCCCTCAATCAACGAACAGATGGACCTCATCAAACGAGGCGCCGAGGAGATCATCCCGGAAGACGACCTCGCCCGAAAAGTTGAACGGTCCATCAAATCCAAGAAACCTCTCCGTGTCAAACTCGGTTGCGACCCCAGCCGCCCCGATCTTCATCTGGGCCACTCCGTCGTCCTTCGCAAACTCAGGCAATTTCAGGATCTTGGTCATCAGGCGATCCTGATCATCGGTGATTTCACGGGGATGATCGGAGATCCTTCCGGAAAGAACAAGACCCGACCTGCCCTCTCCCTCGAAGAGACCCGCCGCCACGGCCAGACGTACTTTGAACAAGCGACCAAGATCCTTTCTTCCCAGCGAATTCAAATGCTGTACAACTCCGAGTGGCTCGGGAAAATGAGCTTCGCCGATGTGATCGTGCTGGCGGGCAAGTACACGGTCGCGCGAATGCTCGAGCGTGACGAGTTCACCGAACGATACAAGGCGGGCGAACCGATCAGTGTTCATGAATTCCTCTACCCTCTGGCTCAGGCCATGGATTCCGTCGCCGTCGAGGCCGACATCGAGCTCGGGGGCACGGATCAGAAATTCAATCTCCTGGTCGGCCGTGATATTCAGCGCGAGTACGGCCAGCCGCCGCAGGTGATTCTCACCATGCCCATTCTCCCCGGGACGGACGGCGTCGAGAAGATGAGCAAATCACTGGATAACTATATCGGCCTGAACGACCCGCCCCAGGAAATCTTCGGAAAGACGTTGAGGATACCGGATTCGCTTATCGAATCCTACTTCGAACTCGCTTCAGACGTTTCGAACAAAGAGCTCGCGGCAATTCGCAAGCAGCTTGCAGACCCCGAAACCAATCCGCGCGATCTCAAGCGCAAGCTTGCCCGGACACTTGTTCAGATGTACCATAATGCCGATGCCGCAAAAAAAGCCGAAGAAGAATTCGACAGAATTTTTGTCGAAAAGAGCATACCGGACGAGGTTACGGAATTCCGCGTCGGGCCGGGGAAGGAGCAGACAATTATCGGGCTTCTGACGACATCGAACATGGCAAGTTCGCGCAGTGAGGCAAGGCGGTTGATCGAACAGGGAGGCGTTTCTGTCGACGGAGAGAAGATCTCAGATCTCAACGCTCTTCTCCCTGTTAGGGAAGAATTTATTCTGAAAGTCGGAAAAAGGAAGTTCCTGAAAGTAGTCCGCACGAAGTAATCCATTCACCCATTATAACGGAGATGAGGAAGTGTTTGTACCCACCAAGCTGTTCTTCACCAAGGGCGTAGGCCGACATAAAGACTATCTGCAATCGTTTGAGCTTGCGCTGCGGGACGCGGGGATCGAAAAATGCAATATCGTCACGGTCTCGAGTATCTATCCGCCGGGGTGCAAACGGATCACAAAGGAAGATGGCCTCAAACTCCTCCAACCCGGGGGGATAACCTTCTGCGTCATGGCGCGCAACGCCACGAATGAACCGAATCGCCTCATCGCCTCTTCGCTTGGCGTCGCCCAGGCCGCCGATCCGAACACGTACGGCTATCTGTCAGAACATCATCCTTTCGGGGAGACAGATGAACGTGCAGGAGAATACGCCGAGGATCTTGCCGCCACCATGCTTGCGACAACACTGGGCATCGAATTCGATTCGAACACGGCGTGGGATGAGAGAGAGAAGATCTACAAGATGTCGGGAAAGATCGTCCGCACGTTCAACGTCACACAGTCGGCAGAAGGCGACAAAAACGGACTTTGGACGACTGTGTTGTCCTCCTGCGTTCTGATCCCCTGATGAAATCGTAAACCGGCCCGGTGATCCGCCGGGCCGATGCTATCCGGCTGCCTCAAGAACCGCAACGAATTCCCCCTTCTTTCCGGACTTCAGGAATTGCTGGTAGAGTTCCCCTGCCCCACCGCGAAAGATCTCTTCTGTAGGAAGCGTCAAATCGAATGCGACACACATCCGCCGTTGTGAACCCATAACGTCCGATATGTCACGCACCAGCTGGACCAGCCGGTACGGAGTATCCATGAACACAATTGTTCGGGTTTCCTTCTTCAACTGTTCAAGCTCCACGATCCGGCGATTCCGTTTTGGCGAGAGAAATCCGTAGAAAAGAAAACGATCGATGGAAAATCCGGAGACGATCAGCGCCGGGAGAATCGAGGATGCCCCGGGTATCGGAACGATGCGGATCCCCTCGCGTATTGCCTTCTGTACAAGAATGAAACCCGGGTCGGCAAAAACGGGAGTACCTGCATCGGAAATGAGAGCAACCGATTTTCCCTCTTTGAGCTTCTCCAGGATGATCCCGCTTGATGCCGCTTCATTGTGTTCGTTGAGGCTCTCGACGAACTTGTTCCCGATGCCAAAATGTCGAAGAAGGTTCGATCCCTCGCGTCGTTCTTCGTACACCACAACGTCGGCTTCCTTGAGGATGCGCACAGCACGATAGCTGATGTCCTCGAGGTTCCCGATAGGGGTGGCTACGAGGTACAGAGTACCGGGCATGTTACTCCGATGCGGAATGATACTGATTGAGGGGGATTCCGCGGCGGCTCGCCTCCCATTCACGCACACCAAGGATGATAAGGGCGCTGCAAGGAACGGCAATCAACAGGCCGATGAATCCGAAGAAGTAGGCAAAGACGAGAAGCGAGAAGATAATCAGCAGCGGATGCAAACCCACTTTCGACCCGACGATGCGCGGAGACAAGAGGGTCACCTCGAGCAGATGAAGAATGCCGATCGAGAAGATTGCGGAAATAACTTTCGGCGCTGTGGGCGGATCACTGAAGGCAGCCACGATCGCCCCCACCGCCATTGTGATAATGAGTCCGAAGTACGGAACAAGATCGAGGATGGCGGCGGTAATCCCAAGCAAGAGGGCATACTTGATTCCGAACAATGAAAAGAGCAGGGTCACCATGATCCCCTGAAGAAAAGCGACGAGGAGCGCTCCGCGAAGGTACCGACCGATCACTTCGTCGGCACGCGTCAGATATTCCCCCATCCTGGCTCTTCGCCGGCTAGGGATCAACATCATAAAGCGGTGGCTGATCTTCGGAAAATCGGTGAGCACATAGAACGTGAGGAACGGGACCATGAAGACATAGAATATCTGGGTTGCCACCCGTGACAAGCTGCTCATCACAAGCAACATTCCCTGGAGGAGATTCCGCAAAATGTCTTCAAACCTTGGGGCAAATTCCCTGCTCAGTGTCGTTTTCAGTTCCTCCGCGGAGACGCCGTACCGCTCAAGGAAGGTCATCATCCGGGTTGACCATATCCAATCGCGGAACTGCGTAAAGATCCCCGAAAGCGCCTCGAGCAGGGCTTCAAACTGCGCAACGGCAATGGGGAGCACAAAGAACAGAACGAGGATCACAACGGTTACGACAAGCAGAATCATGAGAAGAGAAGAAAGCCACCGCGGGATTCTCCACCCCTCAAGCTTCGAAACGATCGGGTTCAACAAATAGGCGATAACGAGCGAGAGAATGAACGGAGCAAGGATGCTTGAAACGGTGTGGACAAACCAGAGTCCGAAAAGAATGAGACTGAGCCACATGAGATTCCGCGCAAGTGCGTAGCGCCGCAGCGGAAAGAGCAGAAAGAGAATTGCGCCCAGAACCACAAAAGGAGAAATGATCGCCTGGATGGTGTAGATCAGCACAAGGAGAAGCAGCACGCCGCCCACGAGCAGCACGATCTCAATTCGCCCGAACGATTGGAAAAGGGAATCCCAACTCTCCCCTTTTGCTTCAGGATGAAACAGCTTCTGTTTTGACCGGCGCGCCTTAGCCATTTTTCAATCCGATTCCTGTGTGTCCGAATCCCCCTTCGCCTCTTTGCGAATCTTCAAGGACCTGAACAAGTTCCCAATCGACGCGGGCATACGAGGAAACTATCATCTGGGCAATGCGATCCCCCCGCCTGACCACAAACTTGTTCTTGCTGAAATTCGTCAAAATGACTCTGATCTCGCCACGATAGTCCGAGTCGATGGTCCCCGGAGAATTCAAAATTCCGACGCCGTGCTTGATTGCCAGGCCGCTGCGAGGCCTCACCTGTGCCTCAAACCCCATGGGCAGCTCGATCCGTATACCTGTCGGAACGAGCACTGTCTCGCCCGGATCAATCGCCATCTCACCCGACACTGCTGCACACAAATCCATTCCGGCAGAACCCTGCGTGGAGTACTGGGGGAGCGGGATATCGAGCGTGTCATCCCCTACTCTGGCGATTCTCACTTTGATGTGATCGGGCACGTTGACGAGGGTCTGTTGAAGGAATGGTTTCGGCTAATATAGAGAAGGAAGCGGCCAAAATCAATTTTCGGTAGTGTCTCAATTTCAAACATAGACTACAACCAAATTGAGACACTACCCAATTTTCCGGAGAGCCGACGATTCAGCGACAACAAAAAACCCGCCGCATGGTGAGTTCATCGAACCTGGGCGGGTTTCTTTTGAAGAATAAAAAAGAGAATCAATTCTGCCGTGTTGTGTCTTCAACCGTTACGCGCTTTTGCGGCGAATAGACTTTCACCCTCGAGCGGAACAGGGAATCTGCCTTTCTGAACTGTTCTTTGTGTTTCAGTTGTTCCTCGGTGAGGACGCGCATGAGCGAATCCATATCCCTGACGTCGAATTCGAAGCCATCGGACGATTCAACCCTCGTGCCGCCCCCCTCCATCCTGAATTCGAATCGAAACATCTTCTCCTTCTTTAGTCGCGGGGTGACCCAGACTCTCATTGACTCCATCTCGGAGTAGATGCGGGGGGCTATTTCCACTTTGAAGAAGTCCTCCTCACCTGATGTGCGCAAGGGAGGCATCGGGGTCCTGGGCGGCCTCACGCTTCCGACCGCTGTTCGTTCGTGCCGGGCTTTCATGAGGTGTTGAAGGCGCGCCGGCAGCTCCGATGCAACGACGGGTGCTTCAAACATCCTGGATTGAATAAGGCTGTCAATATTGAGGGTCAATCGTGTCACGATCGTGGAATCTTCTGTCATGACGACGAATTCATGTTGGGCTCCCGGTTCCCGGAATACCTCGGGGACATGCCTCGGCTCCGGTGAAGAGGGGATTTTCTCTTCAGCAAGTGCGTACGACGCATTCGTCTTGACCAGAAAACGATCGAGAAGCTTGCGCTGAACGGGAGCCAGGACGGCGGCGATATTGGAAAGCACAACACGATTCAACTTGGCAAGTTCGGGATCGACGGCAAGAGCGTTGTTTTCCGCGTAAAAAGCCCCTTTGGCGATCCGTGCCTTGGCTTCATCCAGGACCGCGTCGATCCTTTTCCTCTGTTCCGTTGTCGGCAGAACTTCCTGATACAGATCCCTCACGGTAACAGAAGGCGGAAGGCGGTCGGCAGTCATTCCCACTTCGATATGGACCTGCTCGCTTTGCTCGTCAACCCTCAAAGCTGTTTCAGACTTGTCATCGAGAGCAAGGGTCCCAAAAAGCGCGTATTGGAGCACCTTGTCGTTGTCAATATTGGCAAAGAGCGGAAGAACAGAACCCTTGAGAATACTGCTTTCGTATGCTTCCTTGACCGCTTGTGATTGCCTTGACAGATACTCAAGAATGGGTTCCCGCTGAAGAACAATCGTCACACCGACGGCAACGAAGGCCAGGATCGCCATGGCGCTGGCCAGGGGGATATACTTCCTGGGAAACGGCAGAAGATTCTGCTCCTCCTCGGCATCGGACTCCATGTGGGCAGAAAGCCTTGACCAGAAGAACGGATCCGGAGGGAGGCGTTTTCCGGCGGCAAGGAGGTGCTTGACTTGCCGCAGGTCCCGAAGCTCTTTTTGCGCTTCCGGATGAGCTGCCAGATACTCTTCGAGGTCTGCCTGCTCCCGCGCCTCCATTGTTCCATCGAGGTATTCAGAGAGCAGATGAGACAATTCCTTCGCTGAATAAGTTTTCATGGTTTAGTCCTCCAGCAACGGTTTGAGGGCGCTGCGAAGCATGGCCCGGCCGCGCGAGAGACGGGATTTCACCGTACCGATTTCGCACTGCATGACTTCCGCAATTTCTTCGTATGTCATTCCTTCGATGTCCTTTAGAACAATGGGAAGACGGAATTTGTCGGGGATCTTCTTCAACCCTTCCGTGATAAGCTCCTGAGCATCCTCCTTAAGCCCCTGTGATTCCGACTTTCCCGCAATCTCTTTCTCTGCCGATTCGTCCAACGGCTGCAACGTAAAGTACCGCCGGACTTTTCTCTTCCTGAGCTCGTCCCGGCTTTTGTTCACGGTGATTCGGTAGAGCCACGTGTAGAAGGAGGATTCGAATCGAAACCGCGGCAACGCCTGGTACGCCTTCAAAAAGACCTCCTGAGCAAGATCATCAATGATCGCTTGCTCATGGAAGATCGAATAGATGATGTTCCTCACCCGCTCCTGGTATCGTTCGACAAGAAGACGAAAGACATCACGCTCTCCGGTCTGAAACAGGGTGATGAGAACCTCATCGCTCTTATGAACCGCGGAGTTATCCGCTGCTTGCGCGAGCATGCCTGAGGCCTTTTCCGACTTTTGTTCCGATTCGTTCAATTAGACGCCTGAGCGCTTCCTCTTGTTCCTTTTTCCTCAAGGAAAAAACAAAAAAACTCGTATAAGGTCATGACTTATACGAGTTTCGATACCGAAAGTTCTGTCGTTCAGGCAGCCTCTTCCTCGGCAGGGATCCGCTGTAGCTTCACTCGTTTCTCAAACTCATCCCGAAAACGACGAATCATCGATTGTACGGGCCAGGCAGCCGCATCTCCCAACGCACAGATCGTATTCCCCTCAATATTATTCGCTATGTCCATCAGCATATCGATATCGGTCTGCTTCCCTTGACCGCTCTGGAATCTCTTAAGGATCTTCTCCAACCACCCCGTTCCTTCACGGCACGGAGTGCATTGACCGCATGACTCATGATGGTAGAACTCTGCAATGCGGGCCAGTACAGCGATGAGGTCTGTGTCTTCATCCATCACAATCAATCCGGCTGTACCGACCGCCGAGCCGGCTGCTTTCATGGAATCTGCATCCATGCAGACTCCCTCGAGCTGTTCACCGCGAAGAACCGGGGTCGACGAGCCGCCCGGGATAACGGCCTTGATGCCCTTGTTCCCCGGCACTCCCCCGGCGTACTTGTGAATGATCTCAAGCAACGGCACACCGGTGGGCATTTCGTAGACACCCGGCTTGTTCACGTGACCGCTCACTCCTACAAGGATCGGCCCGGGATGTTTCGGAGAACCGATCTTCGAAAACCATTCCCATCCGTTTGTGATGATCCACGGGACATTGCTGATCGTTTCGACATTGTTGATGGTGGTCGGACAACCCCAGAGCCCGTATTGTGCAGGAAAAGGTGGCTTCACACGCGGATATCCGCGTTCTCCTTCGATTGAGTTCATCAGTGCCGACTCTTCACCGCAAATGTACGCCCCCGCTCCTTTGTGAACAACGATCTTCGTCGAGAATCCCGTTCCAAGAATGTTTCTTCCCGCGAGGCCACGCTGGTACGCATCCGCCAGGGCCCTCTCCAGCATCCGAATCCACTTCCCGTACTCACCTCTGACGTAGATATACGCCGTCGTGATGCCCATTGCATAACAGGCAATCAATGTCCCTTCAATCAATAGATGCGGATTAAACTCAAAGATCTGCCTGTCTTTGAATGTTCCGGGTTCGGATTCATCTCCATTCACACAAAGGTACTTGGGCTTCGTCGTCTGCTTCGGCATGAAGGTCCACTTCAAGCCTGTGGGAAAACACGCGCCGCCTCTCCCCCGGAGTCCGGACTTCTTCACTTCGTCAGTCACCTCTTCAGGCTTCATTCCCAAAGCTTTGCGGAACGCCTTGTATCCTCCGTGTGCCTCGTAAACGTCGACCTTGTGGAGGTCTTTCGTGTCGGGAAGAAGGAGTTTTTCCATTAGTGCTTCTCCAGCCCGGCCAGAACCCGGTCCAGTTTTTCCGTTGTCAGATTCTCGTGGTAATCCTCTCCCACCGCGCACATCGGCGCTCCTCCGCACGCACCCATGCATTCCACCTCGGAGATGGTCCATTTCCCGTCTGCAGTCGTCTCTCCCGCCTTGATCCCCAGCTTCTGTTCGAGATACTGCAGGAGAATGCCGGAACCGCGAAGCATGCAGGAAATATTGGTGCAGACCTCAATGTGGTGTTTCCCTGTCGGCTTCTGATGGAACATCGTGTAGAACGTCACAACGCCGAGGATGTGGCTGAAGGGGACTCTGAGCAGGTCGGCAACGTATCTCATGGTTTCAGTGGAAATGCTGCCGAATTGTTCCTGCGCCAGCCAAAGCACGGGGAGCACAAGCGCCTGCGAGTGGGGGTAATGCTGGCGAAGGTCTTCAACGCGCTTGAGATTTTCCGGAGAGAACATAGGATGATCTGAAATCGTTAGAGTACTGCTATTTGTCGGCCTCACCCATTACCGGGTCGAGACTGCCAATAATGGCAACAACGTCTGATATCATCGCCTTCCGCAGCATCATCGGCAATGCCTGGATATTGACAAAAGACGGAGATCGAATCTTCATTCGCCAGGGATGCCCGTCGCCGTTGCTGTAGAAATAGAATCCCAGCTCCCCTTTCGATGCTTCCACGGCGGAGTACACTTCACCGACCGGCGGATCGACACCGAAATTCACAATCATGAAATCATGGATCAGCTCTTCCATCTTCGTGTACACGCGTTCCTTCTTCGGGAGCACTTTCTTCGGCTTGAAGGCATGGATCTCCCCCTTCGGCATCTTATCGAGGAGCTGAACCACCACCTTTTGGCTCTCTTTCATCTCCTGTAATCGAACGTAGTAGCGCGCAAGAGAGTCGCCGCCGTCAAATACCGCAACGTCAAAATCGAGCTTGTTGTACACGAGATACGGGTTCGTCCTTCGAAGATCCTGGTTGACCCCGCAAGCCCTGAGACACGGGCCCGTCACACCCATGTCGATCGCCTCTTCCCTCGAGATAACACCGACACCGTCCGTTCGTTCAATGAAGATTCTGTTCTTGTTGATCAGCTTTTCGGATTCTTCGAGATTTTCCGGGAACTTCTCAATGAACTTCCGGATCATTGCTTCCGCTTCCGGGGTCATGTCATGCACGAGACCGCCGATGCGAGTGTAGCTCGTCGTGAAGCGGTGACCGACGAGGTTCTCGAAAATGTCGTAGAGTTTCTCCCTCTCCCTGAAGGTCCACATCCACACGGTCAACGCGCCGACATCCATCCCGATCGATCCCATCATCATCAGATGCGACGAGATTCGGGCGAGCTCGGCGATCATGGTGCGGAGGTATTGGGCACGGGGCGGAGCCTCAATGCCGAGGAGCTTCTCTACCGCGAGCACATACGCGACATTGTTCGCGAGGGGTGAAAGGTAGTCAAGCCGGTCAGTATGCGGAATGAACTCATGGTAGGTGCAGCTCTCTGCAAGCTTCTCATACCCCCGGTGCAGGTAACCTATTTCCGGTACGCAGGCAATGACCGTTTCTCCGTCGAGCCGCACGAGAAGCCTGAGCACTCCGTGCGTTGCGGGGTGCTGCGGTCCCATGTTGAGAATGAGGTCATTCTCCAGCGGATCGGTAAACGACACTGAAGTATGCTGATCTTCCAACGCCTGCAAGATCCTGGTCTTGCGTGGAATATCGTGGGTCGCTGTTTCCATGAGCCGTTACTTTTTCGGGAGATACAGTGAGCCGGGAATACCCATCAACGGAAAGTCTTTCCGGAGCGGATAGTGTTCGAATTCGTCAGGCATATAGATCCTGCGAAGGTCGGGATGTCCGTCAAAGACGATCCCAAACATGTCAAACGTTTCGCGCTCGTGCCAATTCGCCGTCGACCACACCCCGGTGACGGTCTGGACATGAGGATGACTTTCTTCAACGAACGTTTTAATACGAATTCTGTGATGGTTTTTGAGGGAATAGAGATTGTACACAACTCCGAAGCGTTTCACCGGAGAGTACATATCGAGGCCAAAGAGGTCAGCAAGCATTTCGAACCTTAAGTCCGGGTCCTCTTTGAGAAAGCGGCATACTTCGACAATCTTTTCAGGCGGAACAACAACCGCGAGTTCGCCGCGAAACTCATTCGACTCGAGAATGCCGTTTCCAAACTGTTTGTTCAGCTTCTCGAGAGTGCGTGCATTCATTTATGCAACAACCGGGGGCTTTGGTTTGTGTTGAGGAAAATCGCCGGCGAGAGCCAATGTGCTTCCCTTGCTCTCCCGCCTCTGGATCTTCTGTTGAAGCGTTATTAAGGCATGAAGCAGATTATCGGGCCTGGGTGGACACCCGGCAACGTAGAGGTCGACGGGAAGAAACTGGTCTATCCCCTGAACAACTGAATACGTCCTGTACATGCCGCCCGATGAAGTACAAGCTCCCATGGCAATGACCCACTTGGGATCGGGCATTTGGTCATAGATCTTTCGGACAACCCTGGCCATCTTGTAAGTGGTCGTTCCGGCAACAATCATCACATCGGCCTGACGGGGAGAGAACCGAAACACCTCGGAACCGAATCGGGAGGAATCAAACCGGGGACCCGCAAAGGCCATCATCTCAATCGCACAGCATGAGATCCCCATGGGCATGGGAAAAAGCGAATTCTTTCTGCACCAGTTTATCGCATCTTCCAGCTTGGAAAGCATCAGGCTGTCGCCCAGGGCGCTCTCTAGTCCCATTCCAAGGCTCCTTTCCTCCAGATGTAAAAATACCCGACAAGCAACACGAGAATGAAGACAACCATCGTCACGAATCCCGTCATCCCAAGATCACGGAACGCTACAGCCCAGGGATAGAGAAAAACCACCTCAATATCGAACAGGATGAAAAGCACGGCAACCATATAGAACTTTACCGAGAACCGCTCACGAGCCGTCCTGACCGGCTCCATTCCGCTCTCGTATGTCGAAAGCTTCTCCTCATTGGGTCTCCTCGGACCCAACCACTCGTTCAATTTGAGGATCACGACGCCGAACAGAACGGCGATCGCCACCATCATCATTATCGGAATGTAGTTCTCTACCATAAACAAATCAGATGAAACTTTGGTGCCGCTGTGAAACGAGTTTATCGAAAAATGGGGTGAAAGTCAATCGAAACGACTTCGACGTTCGACATCGGACATTCGATATTCGATAGTATGTTCCCCTTTGAATCAAGAAAAGGAAATACCGAATGTCAAACGCCGAATGTGGAATGCAGAAGTTCATGACCTCACCGCAACCGCAGCTGTACATTCTCCAGCGGCCAGCGAGCTCTGAGTTTGAGCGTGTCTGGCGCGACTGAGAACCGTTCCGACATCTGATAAGGAAACACCCTCCCGGCATCGAACTTCTTGTTCCCGTTCCTGTCGCGAAATACCTGCATAACATATTGACCTTCGGGAAGTTGTGCCAGCTCAAACGGGCCCGGTCCTTCGATGGTGACACTTCTTGGAACCGCGTCCTTCTTTCCGACGGGCCATGCCGTTACCACCACCCTCCCGATCGTGTCGATCTTTTCGGGATCATTCACCAATCCCGCAATGGTGCTCAGCCGTTCACTATCGAGGGTTTGAAAACGCATTGCGCGGATCGTGTCCCTCCCTGTCATCCCTTTCCAGTCCTGCAACGATCCTGTTCGCACGATGAGACTGTACCACGCACTGCCGGCGAGATCACTGACCGGCCTTGCCGTTATGACTGCATCGTTCGCCCACCCGCCTTCAATATGAACCGACCGATCGAGGCTGTCGCGCAGATCAACCATCGATCTCCAGTCAACCCGCCTGACGGGCTCGGTGAAACGGATTTCGGTCAGCGGTCGAAGCTCGATCCCTCTCGTGCTGTCCGCGAAAGAAAATGACGCCACAGCGGGACTGCTCGTGTCCGGGAGATCGGAACTCACAAACTGGATTGAAAAAGCAGACTGGCTGATGTCTTTGCCCGAAAGATCTTTTGCATCATGAATCCGCAGCTCATGAAGCAGTCCGGGTTTCTGTTCCTGCGTCGCCACGAAGAATTCCTTTCGCTGCGGGATCAGCAGAGAAACGCTGAGGACCTGCACAGGGTTCTTCCCCGTCGAGTCGCTGACCTGAACATTCCTCGTACCGAAAGAGCTTGTATCAATCGGTTCAGAGAGCTCTGCGAGTAAGAGCCCCCGGTTGAGCGGCGTGACCTTGACAAGTCTCGGCGCCGTCGTGTCCTCGCGCGCGAGCTTCATCGTTATACCCGCCCTCATTGTGTCATTGGCGGCAAGCTGAACATCGCCCGCGGCAGCGCCGTATTCATCTGTTTCGGGATCATAGAGGAGGTTCTTGTATTCATCACGAACAGCAAGGAGACGGTAGGTCCCCAGGGCAAGATGAGAAAGATGAAACTCCCCGGTCTTTCCTGTCTGCGTGACGTAATCCGGCTCCGATTTCGACGGGTTAAGGGTGTCGGGATCAACTGTGTCAATATTGTACGCGAAGACGAAAATCCCCGACAATTGGTCGGTCATAGAGGCCGGGTAGACACTCCCGGTTATGGCTCCCGGGTCGATCGCATCTCCGGTCGAGAATGCAAGCGAAAACGCTTCGGCCATCCTGTTCTTGTTTCGCAAATCGACAACATCCGTTCCCAGGCTAAAGACGTAAGTGGTATTGCTCCGAAGAGAATCGATGAATGAGATTTCCACTTCGTTGCCGCTCCAGTCGAACTCCAGGGGACCAAGCGACGGTGAGACAAAGATCGAGCCTTCGACCGACTGGTGATCGACATGTTCGTCGAACTCCAGAACAATTCTGGAATCCTGAAAGAACAGAGTTGACGGGGCGGGATAGACAGAAAGAATTCTTGGAGGTTCGGTGTCGGGCGGACCGCCCTGGGGCGGAACCTGGCCCGCACAGGACATTAACAAGATCCCGGCACTGAATCCGGCGAGACACCAAGCGGTCAGGGAACGAACAGACACCGTTATCCTCCCATTGCAGCGCGCTGCATTTCACGACGGAACCTCCGGTAAATCCGGACAGCCCGCTGGTGATCGGAATAGCTCCTGGTGAACACGTGGCCTCCTTTTCCGTCGGCAACAAAGAAGAGGTACTGATGGCCGGCCGGGTAGAGTGTTGCAAGAATTGCCGCCCGCCCGGGATTACTGATGGGCCCCGGCGGCAATCCGTAGTGAAGATATGTATTGTAGGGAGATTTGACCTTCAAGTCTGAGTAGAGCAATCGACGCGGCCCGTTGGAGAGCACATATTGGACAGTCGGGTCTGCCTCAAGCCTCATTCGTTTCTTCAGCCGGTTGTGATACACACCTGCAATCACGGTCCGCTCGCTGTCCACCTGGGCCTCCCCTTCAACGATCGAGGCGAACGTCACCACCTGAGCGGTCGTCCAACCCAGCTCTTTCTGCCGCTCCACAAGGGAGTCGCCGTAGAACTCCTTGAATGCATTGACCAGTCTTTCGACGATCACTCCTTCGTCGGTCTGCCATTGAAAGAAATACGTATCGGGGAGCAGATATCCCTCGAACGTTTTCCCCTCCAGCCCAAACGATTCGACGATGGACGAATCCGTACAGTATTGCATGATTTTAGCGGAATCGACGCCGAGTTCCATCGCAAACCGTCTTGCCACGAATTTCATTCGAACCCCTTCGGGGATTGCCACCGGAATCAAACGGCGCGATGTGCCGTCTTTGAACGCGCTCAGGAGGGAATAATTTGAAACGCCGCTGTCAAAATAATACCGCCCGACTTTCACCTCCTTCGTCCAGCCGAGGAACTTGCCGGCCACCTTCATTGCAAGCTTGCTGTAGATTATTCCCTTCGCATCGAGCGAATCGACGACTGCTGAATAGGAAGTTCCCCGGGAGATTGTCACAACCCGTTGAGACGGAGAAGAGAACGTATTCGGCCACCAGAATGCCCAGAAGAGAAAGAGCAAGGCAGTGAAGACGAAAACGGATGGAACAACTATCTTTGTAAAGTTTCTCGGATCCGAGAAGAATGCGCGGGCGTTAATCATGGTTCTTGCGTGGGGAGTTCTTGTGCTTGGTCATTGCTGTCCGCTCGACTGCGCGGGATTCATCGATGATTCGTTCAAAAAGCCGCCGGACGGCCTGTGGCGACAAAGGGCCGCCGTTTGCGCCGGTGACATTCTTCATTACCTCTTCTTCGCGGTCGGGAGTGTAAGCGCCCAGCCCCAGCAGCAGCTTGACCTTTCCTATTTCCTCCGCAAAGTGCGCACGGTCATTCAGCAGCTTCACCAGCTGAAGGTCAAGCTCGTCGATCTTCTTTCTCCATTCGTCGAGATCCCGGAGCGCATTATTCTTCATTGTTCACTCCGCAATGAGCGGAAAAAAACCTCCCCAGCGTCGAGAGCGGCGTCGGGCGTCTGCGAGCGTTCAAGGACGCCGATGAGCGCGGAGCCAACAACCGCGCCGTCCGCGTAACGCCAAACCTCATTCACGTGCCTGGAGGTTGAGATGCCAAACCCGACGACGAACGGTTTTGTTACCGTCTTCTTTACTCGGGCGAGAAATGTTCCGAGCGGGCCGTCCAGCTGCAACTCGCTTCGCGCACCCGTTACTCCCGTAACGGAGACACAGTACGTGAAATCCGTGGACATGGTGTCGATCAAACGGATTCTCTCCGTGGTCGTTGTTGGCGCGACCAGAAAGATATTGCTCAACGATGCAGCCCGGCATTCAGCGACAAATTCAGCGGCCTCTTCCGGGGGAAGGTCGGGCACAATGAGGCCGTCGACACCGGATAAAGCTGCCTGCCTGGAAAATGCTCTCAGCCCGTACTGCAAAATGGGATTGTAGTACCCCATGAGGACGACAGGCACCTGCGAGCCTGCGCGAAATTCTTCGACTGAGCGGAAAATGAAGTCCGCGTTGACGCCGTTCCGAAGGGCTACTTCTGAGGAGTGCTGAATCGTCTTGCCGTCCGCCAACGGATCCGAGAACGGCACGCCAACCTCTATCAGGTCAGCCCCGGCCCGGGCAAGCCTCTGCAGGAGCGGCACCGTCATTCCTTTGAAGGGATACTCCGGTGTCACATAAGGAACAAGGGCCTTCTTCCCTTTTGCCATCAGATCGTTCCACGTTCTGGCTACCCGGTTCATCGCAGGTTCACCGGCTCTTGTTCTCCGAGGGCCAGGTTGGGAATTGCCGGCAGCTCGACCGACGAGAATCTCCCCTCCGAAGCGCGGATGTATCCCGCCATCGCGACCATTGCTCCGTTGTCCGTACAATACTCCATCTTGGGAATGAACAGCCTGAGACCCCGCCGTTTTGTCTCGGCCTCAAGTCTCCTTCGAAGCTCCGAATTCGCAGCAACACCGCCCGCCAGGGCAAGGTCCGAAGTTCCAAATCGGGCCGCCGCAAGCAGGACCTTGTGAATGAGAACGTCGATCACCGCTGCCTGAAAACTTGCGCAGATGTCCGCAAGGAGTTTCCGCCGGCCCGAAAGGGAGCCGGCTGCAATACCGTTTTTCTTCAGGTAGTAAAGAACCGACGTCTTGAGTCCGCTGAAGCTGAAGTCCATTGAGTTTTCTTCCAGAAAAGGCCTGGGGAAATCGATTGCTGCGGGATCTCCATCTCGCGCCAAAGCGTCAATGAGAGGCCCGCCGGGATAGCCGATCCCAAGCATCTTTGCCACCTTGTCAAAGGCCTCCCCCGCCGCATCATCCCTCGTCTCTCCGAGCTGCCGATATTCAAGGGGAGACTTCACGAGAACCAGCTGGGTATGTCCGCCCGAAACGGTAAGGTTGACAAACGGGAATACGGGGCGATCCGGTTCTATCAGATTGGAGAGAATGTGTGCCTCCATGTGATTGACGCCGATGAACGGGATCCCGAGGCCCATAGCCATCGCTTTGCCGAAACTCAAGCCAACCAGAATAGAGCCGATCAATCCGGGGCCGTGAACAGCTGCAATTCCCGTGAGGTCTTCTTTGCGCAAGCCCGATACTGAAAGAGCTTCAGACACGATGGGAATGATGAGTCGCTGATGAGCGCGGGATGCAAGTTCGGGCACAACCCCGCCGTATTTCGAATGAAAGAGTTGGGTGCGGGTAATGTTGCTGAGAAGTCTTCCGTCTTTGACGACGGCCGCAGAAGTCTCATCGCAGGAGGTTTCGATTCCCAGGATACAGGTCATTGTGCAATAATAACCAAAAAACCTGCCTCCCGCAACGCCGGGTGTGAATTGCCGGGAGGACATTCTTGTCTTCAGAGGGAGGCACTCCTCTGTTGCCTCTGTCGTTTTTTGTGTTTATATTTACAAACCAATTTTGTCGATTCACTGTTACACGGAGCAAGAGTATGGCAAGGATTTGTGAAGTCTGCGGAAAGAAACCCATGGCGGGGAATCACGTGAGCCACGCCCACAACCGGACCCCCCGTCGGTTCCTTCCCAATTTGCAGCGGGTGCGGGCCGTCGTGGAGGGCAGCGTGCGTCGCATCACCGTTTGCACGAACTGCATCAAATCAGGTAAAGTTCGGAAAGCTGCCTAGACTTCTCGCTTTTCACACTTTCAAAAATCCCGCCCTCCTTGCGGGATTTTTTTGTTGAAAACCATCTTAGGATCTTTCGAGCCCCGCCGGACATGAAGATCTCCTTCTCACCACCCAACCAGCTTACGATCCTCAGGATACTTTTGACTCCTGTGTTCCTGGCTTTTCTCTTTTCCGGCAACGCTTTGTTTCAGCAGCTCTCCCTCATCGTCTTTTTCATCGCCCTCCTCACAGACTGGTACGATGGTTGGGTTGCACGACGCTGGGGGTATGTGACGAAATGGGGAGCCTTTTTGGACCCCCTCGCAGACAAGGTGGTCACCTCTTCTGCTCTTCTCTCCTTCGTTACGCTCGGCCTCGTTCCGGCATGGCCAATCTGGCTCATTGTTTTCAGGGACTTCGCCATCACAATCCTCAGATCATATTCCGAGTACAAAGGAAAGCGCTTTGACACGTCAAAATTCGCCAAGACAAAAACCTTTCTCCAGTTCGTTGTCATCTATTACATCATGATTCTCTATGTGGCGAATAACACGGAGTCTTATCGCGTGCAATACGGTCCCACCATTGACCGGCTTCTCGACTACTCCCTTCTCTATGTACTTTCCGTCCTTATTGCCGTTATTACAATGTGGACCGGCATCTCGTATCTGATCGAAAACCGAAAAACGATTCGCGAGCTCTATGATTTTTCAAACCGGGTCACAGAATCCTAACAACGCTCCTGCGGATGCAAACCCGGACATCCGCGTGCCGTTGCTCGTCAAGGCATTTGGATCGGGCCTTTTCAGCGGCTATTCCCCCGTCGCCTCCGGGACCATTGGCACTCTTGTCGGGCTCGCGATCTACGCGATTCCAGGCTTTGAGGCTCCCCCCGTTATCCTCTCTGCTTCGTTTCTTGTTTTCATTCTAGGAATCAAGGCCGCAGAAATCATGGAGAAGCGATACGGCCATGATCCCGCCGAAGTGACGATTGACGAAGTACTGGGTGCTTGGCTCTCCCTCATTTTTCTCCCCAAAAGTCTCCCGATTGGAGTGGCGGCTTTCTTCATCTTCAGAATCATGGACATCGTGAAACCGTGGCCGGCCCGCTCATTTGACAAGGCCACCGGCGGATTTGGCATCATGATGGACGATGCCATATCCGCTTTGTACACGAACATCATTCTCCATGTTCTCCTCCGTCTCGGAATTTTTGACAATATCCCCTTTCTCTGATGAATGCTGAAATAATTTCCATTGGCGATGAATTGCTGATTGGACAGGTCGTCAACACAAATCAGGCATACATTGCAGAGCAATTGAACACTGTGGGAATCTCCGTTACCCGAATGACGACGGTTGGAGACCGGGAGTCAGAGATACTCGGGAGTTTCAAAGAAGTATGGAAATCACACGACATCGCAGTGGTCACTGGCGGTTTAGGTCCCACCCACGACGATATCACACGAAGCGTTGTCTGCAAGTTCTTTGACACCAACCTCGTGAAGAACGAAGAGGCCCTGGAGAACGTGAAACGACTCTTCGGTTCGCGCGGATTGCCTGTCACGACTTTGAATGAACAGCAGGCTCTGGTCCCCAACGGGTGTACTGTCATTCAAAACACTCAGGGGACGGCCCCAGGTTATTTGTTCGAAAAGGAGGGGAAAACGATGGTCGTCATGCCGGGCGTGCCGTTTGAAATGACCGCCATGATGGAGAATTTCGTCCTTCCTCACTTTTCGCGCAAGGTGAAGGGCATCGTCGTCCGGCACAGGACACTCAAGACAACAGGAATCGCGGAATCTCTGCTTGCAGAAAGGATTGGCGACGTCGGAGCCCTGTTTTCACCGGGTTCCGGCATAACACTGGCATTCCTGCCGAGCCCGTTGGGTGTTCGATTGCGGATTTCGGTAAGCTCCTCGTCGGCCGCCGATGCTGATCGAGCTCTTTCTGACGTTGAAGCGAAGCTTCGAGCAAAGGCTCATAAGTACATTTACGGGATGGAGAAAGAAGAACTGGAAGACATTGTTGGAAGGCTTTTAATAGAGAGGAGGATGACCATTGCGGTTGCGGAATCCTGCACGGGGGGGCTTATTATGGACAGGTTGACAGATGTTCCCGGAAGTTCAGCATACTTCCTCCATGGAGATGTTGTCTATAGCAATGAATCGAAGATTGCACGAGTTGGTATGCCGGAAGAGATCCTTGCAGAGCATGGCGCTGTCAGCCGAGAAGTCGCCGAAGCCCTCGCAGAAGGGATTCGCAAGCAATCGGGAACGGACATTGGGGTTTCCACCACCGGCATTGCGGGCCCTTCGGGGGGGACTGACGAAAAGCCGGTGGGGCTTCTCTGGATCGGTTTTTCCGACAAACAAACAACATTCGCCATGAAATTTAATTTCGGAAACAACCGAAGGCGTTTCAAGGAGCGCGCTTCTCAGGCCGCACTTGAACTGGTACGGCGAAAACTTCTCAAAATCGAGTAGTCGCGTCGCATGTCCCGCATTCGATGTTTCATCGCCGTCCCCACCCCCCCTCAAGTTCTTAACCGGATCGCTGAAGTTATTACGAATCTTCAAAGTATTTCCTCAGACGTAAAGTGGGAACACACTGAAAAGCTTCACATCACGTTGAAATTTCTTGGTGCGACCGAGGAAACCGATGTACAGATGCTTGCCCGAAGGCTTGAGGAGAAAGCGGGAAGAATTTCTTTGTTCCAGTATGCGTATGAGGGGATCGGAGCTTTCCCGTCGCTGGACCGTCCGCGAGTGTACTGGATCGGCACTTCAAAAAATCTTGCGTTGGTTCAACTTCACCGTGATGTCGAGGAGGTGACACGAACGTTTTCAATCGCGGATGACGAGAGACCATTTCATCCTCATGTCACCATCGGTCGCGTGAAAGGTTCGCGAGGCATCAATCTCTTGACAGCAAGTGCAAAAACACTTACCTTTGAACCGGTCGTTGCGCACTGCTCAGAGCTTCTCCTCATGAAGAGCGATCTGCACCCGACAGGATCACGCTACTCGGTTCTTTCACACATTCCTCTCAACCTGTAACAAGGATATTCATGTCAGAAATAAGTTCCAAAGAAGCCCGCCTCCAAGCGCTCAAGATCGCGATAGATCAAATCGAGAAACAGCACGGCAAAGGCTCCATCATGCGTCTCAACGAGGGCCCCATTGCCAAGATCGATGTGATCTCCACCGGATCGATCTCGCTCGACTTCGCGCTCGGGGTCGGCGGCGTACCGAGAGGAAGAGTGATCGAGATCTTTGGACCTGAATCATCCGGTAAGACCACCCTTTGTCTTCATATCATTGCTGAGGCACAGCGCAATGGCGGCGTTGCGGCCTTCATTGATGCAGAACATGCACTCGACATTGCGTACAGCAAGAAACTCGGCGTCGATGTCAACAACCTCCTCCTGTCACAACCGGAATTCGGAGAACAGGCACTCGAGATTGTCGAGACACTAGTTCGAAGCGGCGCACTTGACGTCATCGTGATTGATTCTGTCGCTGCATTGACCCCAAGGGCCGAGATCGAAGGAGAGATGGGTGATCCTTCGATGGGCGTACAGGCCCGTCTCATGTCTCAGGCACTGAGGAAACTGACTTCGGCCATCAGCAAATCGAAGACGAGCGTCATTTTTACCAACCAGCTCAGACAGAAGATCGGGATCATGTTCGGAAATCCCGAGACGACCACCGGCGGGAACGCTCTCAAATTCTATGCATCCGTGCGTCTCGATGTCAGAAGGATCGAAGCGATCAAAGACGCCCAGAGTGTCATCGGAAACAGAACACGAGTGAAGGTTGTAAAGAACAAGGTGGCCCCGCCGTTCAAAGAGGCCCAGTTCGACATTCTCTACAATGAGGGAATATCAAGGCTCGGAGATCTCATCGACGCCGGAGTCGATCAGGGGATTATTGAAAAAAGCGGCTCCTGGTTCTCCTACAAAGGAGACAGATTGGGCCAGGGACGCGATGCGGTCAAGGCCTTCCTCCAGGCCAATGCCGACACGGCAAAAGAAATTGATTCAACGCTTCGCAGGAAACTTGGTTTAACGGCTGACGAACCTGCTGCCCCTCCCGCAGCGAAGGCTGAACCCGCGCCCACGGCATCCAAACGGGCGACAAAATCCTAGGCAACACCTCTTGTACATAACGAAGATTCTCAGAAAAAAAGCACGACAGCCGGTCTTTTCCGTGTATGTCGACGGGGCCCTCGCCTTCGACCTTAGCGATGAGGTCCTTGTCCGATTCGGCCTCAAGACCGGCGACCGCATCGACGACCAGACCGTCGAGAAACTCTCGACTTCTGAGGCATTTTACCGCGCCCACCAGTTTGCCCTGAACTATATCTCCTACAGGCCGAGAAGCTCAAAAGAGGTCCTTGATCATCTGCGCCGCAAAGGGTACTCGCCCGATTTAGGCAAGAAGGTCGTCCAGCATCTTCAGAAGAACGGAATGATCAACGATATCGAATTTGCCCGGCTTTTCGTCCGTGACCGTCTGAAGCGGAAATATGTCGGAAAGGCATGGATGCGGCGGGCACTCTACGAAAAGGGAATTTCAAGCCACCTCGTTGAGAAAGTGTTCAAAGAGTACATCTCCGACGATGATCAGGAAATGGCCGCCCGACAGGCAGCCGAGAAGAGATTGAGAATCGCCGCTCCTGCTCTTGAAAAACTCGACGAAACAAGAAAACGAAAACGGTTGGTCGATTATCTGCTTCGCCGCGGCTTCCCGACCGAAGTTGCACTCAAAGCGGTTCGGACGGTCCTCTCCTGACAATGCAGCCCTTCATCGGCAACCGCCCCATTCGCAAAGTTGCTCTCCTTGTTTCAATTCTGCTGGGATGTTTTTGGATCGCGTCGTTCGTTCCTTCGCTTGTCCTTGCATTGCTCCTGTCTGCTCTCCTTGCGTTCATCCTCAAACCGCTGGTGAAGTTTCTCGAATTCCGCCTCGGACTGCGCAGAAGCATCGCCATACTCTGTGTCTTCGTCCTCGGCGGAGGGTCTGTAGTTCTCGCCTCGATGAAACTCGTGCCGGTCCTTATCGAACGGGCACAGCTCCTGTACGAGCAGTTCAGGAACTTTCCGTTTCAGGTCAAGCTGAACGAGGCGGCGCAGGACCTTGCGAAACACATTCCATTTGTTGACCCGACCACGGCCTCTCTCAAAGCAAACGCCATGATCTCAACGGTCACCGAATCGATCGGCGCGGCGGTCGAAGATGTTTTTTCCCTGATAGCGATTTTCGCGATCATCCCCTTTGTCACCTATTTCGTCCTCGCCGAAGGAGATGCCGCTCTCAAGAACCTGATCCAACGTGTCCCCAACAAATATTTCGAGATGTCGCTGAACGTCCTGAACAAGATCGAACGTGACCTCGTAGGCTACCTGCGCGGTTGGATTCTCGATTCCATCATCATCGGCGTTCTGAGCATTGCAGGTCTGTGGCTCATCGGGGTCGACTACCCGATCCTCATCGGAACGGTCGCGGGAATCGCGAACCTCGTTCCTTATCTCGGGCCGGTCGTCGGAGCCGTACCTGCCTTCCTCGTCTCCCTGACGCAGTTCGGCGATTTCCGCATGCTTGTTCCGATCATCGTACTCTCGGTCGCTATTCAGGCGATCGACAACATTGTCGTACAGCCTCTCTGTTTCGCCAAGACAGTCGATATGCATCCGTTGACGGTCATCCTCGTTCTGCTGGTCGGCAATGAGCTGATGGGCGTCGCCGGAATGCTTGTCGCCATTCCCATTGCAACTGTCCTCAAAGTCTCCATCGTTGAAACCTACTGGGGACTGAGCAACTACCGCATCACAGCGTAGCCTCACCTCCGCTCTTTCCTTTTCCGGTACAAAAAAAAGGCCCGTCGCCGGGCCTCCGAACGTACCTCGCGCGCGTCTAGACGCAAACATGTTCGCGGATATGCTCCGGAATAAGCCTTCTATTGGAAATCACTCCCTGAACCAGAGCGCGGGCGACGTCGCCGAGAAAATCGAAGTAGGAAGTGTAGACTGACGATCCTGCCGCCCGATATTCGTCCTGCAGCAGCGCGTGAACCTTTGGGAGATTGTACCATGGCACTCCCGGATAGAGATGATGTTCGATGTGAAAGTTGATGTTGCACATAAGGAATGAAAGAACCGGATTGGTTGCGACCGTTCGTGCATTGGTCAATTCATTTCCTCCAGTCGTCATCCCGTGCTCCGCAATTCCCCTGAGATTGGCCACTTGCCCGGCGACAAGGAGGGGCATGAGCCAGCCCTCGACCATCCATTGCACGGGTAGGAAGATCCAGCCCGTCGCCACAATCCCCACCATCGCAATCATCTCAATGATGACGCCAAGTCCTTCCCCGAGCCGTGACTTTCGCACGGCATTCGCCGGAACCATAATGAGATACAGGTAAATGGAGAAGAAGAAGACGACAATGTAGACCCATCGCAACAGGAAGGTGTCCTTGACAACATTTTCGATATCGTCCGGATCATCCGCGCTTCGGAGATACTTGTGGTGGAGCGGATGCATGATGCGATAACCTTTTGCGGAAAAGAGAATGGGTATTCCGCAAATGAATCCCAACCATCGATCGATGGCGGGATTGCGGGTCATCAAATTGTGAGAAGACTCGTGAGAGAGAACGGAAAGAGTGCTTAACGACAACCCCCCGATGAGGTAGCCGACAACACTGAGTGCTATCCCCTCACTGCTGATTGCCAGCACTGCAGAACCTATCCAGAAAGAGTAGTGAAGGAGCAGAACAAGATTCCAGCGTTTGTCGAGCGCATGAAGGGACCGAATTTTCTCCTTCTTCCACTGAGGAAAATCCCTTCGCCCGACAATCCTTGTAACATCACCCTCCGGGCAAAAGTAAAGATCGCCTGGCCGCCTGATTACCTGACCCTGTGCCATAGTCATTCTCCTTCACTTGGTGCATCTTCGCAACCTTTACCGGATTCCTCCCTTTGAGTGTATCAAACGAATTTGTCGTGCATCAAGTTTCATGCACACGCAACCGGTTATCCGACTTTCTGACTTCTCCGTCTGAATTCGCTGACAATGGCAGTTGCGGCGACCAGTTTCGTCAAATCCCACCACGAGAAAATCAGAAAACCTGAGCTGAGAGCATCGCTCTGCGACAGTCCCGTCACGAGAGCCAGCTGCAGGGTGCCGAAACAGAATATCACAAAAAGGCCCATGAACATCCATAATGCCGTCCACGGCACAGAACGACGAAGGCTGATTCCGTAACCGATAAGAAACGCTGCAACGGGGAAAGAAAGCAGGTATCCTCCCGTGGGACCCAGGAGCTTCGCCAGCCCGAATCCGCCCGAGGAGAATACCGGAAACCCGACGACTCCAAGGAAGAGGTACAACGACATGCTGATGAAGCCATTCCTCTTTCCAAGAACGCCTCCGGCAAGCAATACAAAGAACGTCTGGAGCGTAAATGGAACAGGGACATGAGGAATTTCTATTTGAGCGCCCACGGCGGTTAGCAAGGCAAGGGTCAGCATCCAAAAAGCCTGCGCGACCGCCCGGTCACTCGTGAGCGAGAAATCTTTCAACGAGACATGGGATGGGTGAGACATAACGCAACGATCTCCTTGATAAGGGTTTTTCAAACGTACATAAAACGAAGGGAAAAATCAATCGTTGCATCTCGGGCTATTTCGCGTACATTCCAATCACCAAACGAATGACAAGAGGATCGGCATGAGAATCTTTTCTGCAGTGTTTCTCTTTCTCACAAGCGCCGCAATCGCCCAGGAGCAGTATTTCCGAGGAGCAACGTACAATCCGGCAGTCCCGAAGGCCGACGTCGTTCTCGGGTATGAGATCGGCACGCGCTTTTCCGACTTCCGAAATCTCGAACGCTATTTCCAGGCACTGCTTGCATCCTCCGACAGGATTCAACGAATCGAGTACGGCAAAACGTATGAAGGTCGGCCACTGCAACTCTTTGTCATCAGTTCACCCGCTCACCTGGCCCGCCGTTCTGAAATCATCTCGGAAAACCTGAGGCTTGCCGATCCGCGGCTTTCGAATCGCGAGAAAGTGAAGACGGACCTGATCGAAGCGATGCCGGCGGTTGTCTGGCTTTCGTATGGAGTTCATGGAAACGAGGCTTCCTCGCCCGAAGCTGCAATGATGACAGCCTATCAGCTCTGTGCGGGCACCGATACCAGGACCAAGGCCATCCTGGACAACTTGGTGATCCTTCTCGATCCGACGGTAAACCCCGACGGGCACGAGAGGTACGTCCAATGGGTCAATTCGACCCTGGGACGAAGACCGAATCAGAACCCGAGCGCTCTCGAGCACAGCGAACCCTGGCCCGGAGGGCGGGTCAATCACTACTATTTCGACCTCAACAGGGATTGGTCATGGGCGACTCAGATCGAGACCCAGGCGCGACTTAAGCTGTATCGGCAATGGATGCCGCACGTTCATGTCGATTTCCACGAAATGGGCTATGGGAGCACCTATTTCTTCTTCCCGGCCACCCCTCCCATCCACACGCAGTTTCCCGAAGAGGTGAAGAAATGGGGTGGGATCTACGGGCGCGGGAACGCCGACGCATTCGATTCGTTCGGCATCCCCTACTACACCGGAGAATCGTTTGACCTCTTCTACCCCGGATACGGCGACTCGTGGCCGACGTTCAATGGAGCCGTCGGGATGACCTACGAGCAGGCGGGACATTCCATGGGAGGCCTGGCAATCCGAAAACCGAACGGCGAGGTCCTTACGCTTCGCGAGCGCGTGCGCAATCATTTCATATCGGGAATGGCGACACTGGAAACAACCGTGAAGAACAAGAAGGAACGGCTGAAAGATTTTGCCGCCTTTTGGGATTCGGGACTGAAGCGAACCGGCCCCGTCCAATCATACGTCATCAGGGAATCCCCCGACCCGGCGCGCTCAGCGCAATTTGTCACATTGCTGCTGCAACAAGGAATTGAGGTCCAGAAACTGCAACAGTCCACGCAAATAACCGTCAGGAAATTCTTCTCCGGCAAATCGGCAAAGGAGACATTCCCGCCAGGGACGTTCTTCATCTCGCTTCAACAGCCGCACAGCAGGCTCGCCACCGCGCTTCTGGAGCCGGCTGCCGTTGCGCAAGATACGTTCTTCTATGATGTGTCTGCATGGAGCCTGCCCGTTGCGTATGGCCTGGAGGCATATTCAAGTGAATCTCCGTTGCCGGCCGCAGTAACGGCCGTCAAGGAACCCCCCTCTGTTTCGGGAAGCATCATCGGAGGGAAGGCGACTTATGCCTATCTTATTCCGTGGGAGCGGTTGACCGCGCCGATGATTGCGTGGCAACTCCTCGAGCGCGGATTTCGCCTCTCCTATAGTTTGCGCCCCCTCAACTTCCCCGACAGAACATTTCGGGCGGGAACGTTGATCGCTTTCGTTCATTCAAATCCCGATTCCGTTCATCAGGTGATGGAGGCGTTATCCCGGGAATACGGTGTCGAGGTTTTTTCCACAAACACCGGATTGACAGACAAGGGGATCGACCTGGGATCGAACTATGTTCGACCTCTCCTCAAGCCCTCCGTCGCCATTGTCACCGGTGAACCCGTCGATCCCAACGACTACGGCGAATTGTGGTTCATGCTCGATCATGAATACAATATTCCGTTCACAGCCTTGCGGGCAAGAGACCTCGGCGACGTTCGGCTCGATCAGTTCTCGGTTATTGTCCTTCCCAATGCCGGCGATTACGGCACCGTCCTCGACAGTGCCGACATCGGAAAACTGCGGAACTGGACAAGAGAGGGCGGAGTATTGATAGGGATCGAGGGTGGTGCCCGATTCATGACGAAGAAGCGATCGGGTCTTACTTCTGCCATGCTGGAGACCGACAGAAAAGAAGAGGAAAAGTCCAAAGAAGAGAAGGAGAGGCAGAAGATGCTGGAAGAGAAAGCAAAGCACGAATCGTTGTTCGAGAAGGAGCAATCCGACCGACGCCAGCGTATCCCGGGAACGATCTTCAAAGCCCTTATCGACACGACTCATCCGATTGGATTCGGCTACGACAGGGAGACGTTTGTTTTCAAGGGAAACAATCCTTCGCTTCTGCTCAGTGAGGCGGGCCATACAGCCGTTCGTTTTGCAACCGACACCGCGAGTGCCAGCGGGTATGCACCCCCTGATCGTGCGAAGAGGATCGCCGACTCGGGATTTGTGCTTGATTTTCGCCTGGGAAGCGGACGCGTGGTGATGTTTGCCGAAAACATAACGTTCCGCATGTTCTGGAAGGGTCACCAGAGGCTTCTTATGAACGCCCTTTTCTTCCTTCCGCAGAGGGGCTGATGCAGCCAAAACCGTGAAATCTGATTGACTTCCAGCCGTTTTTTGCCTATCTTGAATGCCCAACTTAATGCGAGTTGGGCTTTGTTTTTAGAGGCCTCGCCTTGCTTCTCGACATCCCGCATGGTGAAGAAAGTCCGCCCATAGGAGCGTTGCAGTCGTAGGGAACCGACGCATTCATTGGGGCGTAGCCAAGTGGTAAGGCAGCGGCCTTTGGAGCCGCCATTCGGAGGTTCGAATCCTCCCGCCCCAGCATGAGGGAGGAAGTGTGACCCGAAAGACTGAATTGAACCGGACTGTCATGAGCAAGCTGAAAATCTTTTCTGGCACCGCCAACAGACCGCTCGCCGAGGGAATCGCCAAGGCCGCGGGGATGGAGATCGGCGCTGCCGTCATCAAAAAATTCAGTGACGGGGAAATCTGGGTCAAGTATCCGACGAATATCAGGGGCGATGACGTCTTCATCGTCCAGTCGACCCAGCCCCCGGCGGACAATCTGATGGAGCTGGTGATCCTCATCGATGCCGCCAAGCGCGCTTCGGCAAGGAGAGTCACTGCGGTCATCCCGTATTTCGGCTACGCGAGGCAGGACCGCAAGGATCAGCCTCGTGTCTCCATAACGGCAAAACTTGTCGCAAATCTTATCACCGCGGCAGGGGCCGACCGGGTCATTACCATGGATCTGCATGCACCTCAGATCCAGGGTTTCTTTGACATTCCCGTGGATCACCTCTACTCCTCCGCGATCTTCATCAACTATTTCCGGAAGAAGAAGATCCCCAATCTTGCCGTTGCCTCGCCGGACGTGGGAGGAATCAAGATGGCACGATCGTTTGCCAAGCGGCTGGAGGCGGACCTGATTCTCATCGACAAACGGCGGCCCAAGGCGAACGTCGCCGAAGTCATGAACATCATCGGGAACGTGGGGAGCAAGAACATCCTGATTGTCGACGATTTGATCGACACGGCCGGGACATTCTGCAGTGCTGCACAGGCTCTCAAGGATCACGGGGCACATGAGGTGTACGGCGCCTGCACGCATCCGATTCTTTCAGGTGAGGCGTACGAGCGTCTTGCGAAATCACCGGTGAATCAAATCATCGTATCAGATTCGATCCCGCTGAACGGATCATCGAACAAGATTCATGTTCAGTCATCGGCTCGCTTGTTCGCCGAAGCAATTCTCAGAACGCACAACAATCAATCCATCAGCTCACTTTTCGACGTTGACAAAGACAAGAATTAACAGGAGACGTAACGATGTCTGAAATTACATTGACCGCTGAAATACGGAAGGAGCTGGGTAAGAGGAGCAAGACTCTTCGCCCGTTGGGAAAAGTTCCGGGCATCTATTATGGCCATGGTCAGAAGAATATTCCCGTCACTCTCACAGAATTGGCGCTGCGGCCGTTGTTCAAGACTTCGGTCACGCAAGTCATCAATCTCAAGCTCGACGACGGATCGACTCATCCCTGCATTCTTCGCGAGGTTCAGTTCGACCCGATGACGGACCGTCCCATTCACTTTGATCTGTTCGGCCTGAACGCGGATGAAGAGCTGACGATTGAAGTCCCTGTGATTTTGAAAGGGACTCCTGTCGGTGTGAAGGACGGCGGAACCCTCCAGCACGTAATACATAGACTCAGGGTTTCCTGTCTTCCCAAGCACATCCCCGACCATATCGATGTCGACGTAACGGATTTGAAGATCAACACCTCGATTCACGTGAAAGACCTGACCGTGCCGAATGTGCAGGTTCTCGAGAGAGAAAACAGCACCGTTGCGGCTGTCGTGCCCCCTACGATTCTGAAAGAGGCGGAACCGGAAACTGCGGTCGTCGCCGAAACACCGGCCGAACCGGAGGTTATTGCACGCGGCAAGAAGCCCGAGGAAGGCGAGGAGGGAGCAGCTGCGGCACCGGAGGCAGCAAAGGGGAAGGAGAAAGAAAAGGGCAAGGAAAAAGAAAAAGGGAAGGAAAAGAAGGAATAAGGCGGCTCTCTTCTCATGCACTACCTTGTTGGCTTGGGGAATCCCGGCCAAGAGTATCAATACACGCGGCACAACATCGGTTTCGACATTCTGGATGTGGTCGCCGAACGCTTGAAGGTCCATTACAAGCCTGGTAAAGGCGATTTTGAGATAGGTTTCGGTTCTTTCAAAAACAGTGAGTTGGCTCTCGTGAAGCCGCTGACATATATGAACAACAGCGGCGAGGCCATACTCGACATCCGGAATCGCTATGACGTTCCACTCGAGCGATTCCTCGTTCTCTGCGATGACTTTCAGCTTCCTCTCGGTCAGCTTCGTTTGAGGCCGGAAGGAAGTGATGGTGGGCATAATGGGCTCTACTCCATTATCTACCACTTAAAGTCGACTTCTTTCCCGCGTCTGCGCTGCGGCATTGCATCCGAGCACCTGCCAACCGACAAAAGGCTCATGGCCCAATACGTCCTGGAGCCCTTTGGACAAGACGAACGGGCAGCCGTTCGATCGATGGTTCACCGGGCCGCAGAAGCATCGCTGTCGTTTGTCACAGATGGAATTCAGAAAACAATGAATCAGTTCAATCAATTCACTTCACCTAATCACAAGGATTCCTGATCCATGGAACTCTTCAAGCAGTGGACACCGATTCTCGGCGGCGCCGGACTGATTGTGGCGTTTATTATCTATGCTGCTCTCAAAAGGCTCCCTGATGGAAATGATGTGATGAAGGATATCGCTTCGCAGATTCACGCTGGAGCGATGGCATTCTTGAGGCGTGAATATCTCGTTCTGATCTTCTTTGTTTTGATTGTCGTTACTCTGCTCAGTTGGTTCCTCAACCTTGAAACCGGGATTGCCTATCTCTCGGGAGCGTTATGCTCCGTTCTCGCAGGATTCTTCGGTATGCAGGCCGCGACCAAGGCCAACGTGCGGACTGCCGAGGCAGCACGATCACATGGTCAGGGAAAAGCTCTCCTGACGGCATTCGATGGCGGCGCTGTTATGGGTGTCAGCGTTGCAAGCCTGGGATTGATCGGCGTTGGAATCTTCTTCATCCTTTTCGGTGACCCCGCCCATGCGAGCATCATCAACGGTTTTGCCATGGGGGCATCCTCCATTGCCCTCTTCGCCCGCGTCGGCGGCGGAATCTATACCAAGGCAGCTGATGTCGGATCGGATCTCGTCGGAAAGGTCGAAGCCGGAATTCCCGAAGATGATCCCCGAAACCCGGGCGTCATCGCCGACAATGTCGGCGACAACGTGGGTGACGTGGCCGGAATGGGGGCCGATATTTTCGAATCGTACGTCGGCGCAATCGTCGCAACCATTGCCATCGGCGCCACTCTCCTTCCGGAAGCCCTTTCATCGCTCAAGTCAATGCCCGACGTGTCGGACGAATCCATCAAGGCAATCCTGATGGGGCTTCCGCTCGCCCTCTCGGGGATAGGCCTCCTTGCTTCCTTTATCGGAATCATAGCGATGAGGATTCTCAAAAGGTTCTCCCCCGCTGCAGCATTACGATACTCAACGTTTGTGGCCGCAGCAGTATTTCTCCTCGGTGGTCTTTGGATCATTCGGGCCGAGAGCGTGAGCAACAATGTCTTTTGGGCGGTCTTCTTCGGCACTGTCGCAGGAATCCTCATAGGCCTCATTACCGAGTACTATACTTCGGGCCCGCCCGTGAAGCGTATTGGACTTGCCAGCAAGACCGGAGCTGCAACCAACATCATCCATGGTCTCGCGGTGGGTCTCGAATCGACTGCACTTCCGGTGATTGCCATTTGCATAGCAATTTTTGTCTCCAATGATGTTGCGGGGCTGTACGGCATTGGCATCGCGGCCGTCGGCATGCTTGCCACGGTCGGAATCACAATGTCGGTCGATGCGTACGGGCCGATTGCAGACAATGCCGGAGGAATTTCTGAAATGTCCAGACTCGGACCTGAAGTCCGCAAGATTACCGACAGCCTCGATTCCCTGGGGAATACCACTGCGGCCATCGGAAAAGGCTTTGCCATCGGCTCGGCCGCCCTTACGGCTCTTGCCCTCTTTGCGGCATTCTCGCAGGCCATCGATTCAAACCTTTTGAAGAAGGGATTGGAGCCGCTTCAGATTATTATTACGGACCCGCTTGTGGTCATCGGATTGTTCATCGGGGGGATTCTCCCCTTCTTTATCGCTGCGCTCACGATGACGTCGGTCGGGCGGGCGGCCGGAAAGATGGTGGATGAAATCCGGCGTCAGTTCCGGGAGATCCCCGGATTGCTCGACGGAAAGCCGGGGGTAAAGCCCGACGCGGCGAAGTGCGTCGATATTTCCACCAGGGCGGCTCTCAAGGAGATGATCATCCCCGGCGTTTTGGCAGTTGTGGCACCGGTTTTTGTCGGTTTCCTTCTCGGGCCGGCCGCACTTGGAGGAATGCTTGCCGGAGCAACGGTAACGGGTGTTTTGCTGGCCCTGATGATGGCCAACGCGGGTGGTGCCTGGGACAATGCGAAGAAGGCCATAGAGAAAGGTGAAGTCGAGGGAGAAAAGAAAGGTACTGACGCGCACAAGGCAACCGTAGTTGGAGACACCGTGGGAGATCCCTTCAAGGACACTTCGGGGCCCGCGATGAACATTCTCATCAAACTCATGTCGGTAGTATCGCTTGTTATTGCACCGTTACTGTAGCAGAATCAATGCAGAGCCAGAAATTTTAATCCACATACCACCCTGCTCTCACTCAGTGTGAGGGCCACACATTAACGTCCAAAGGGAAACCACCATGGATCAACAACGTCGAAAAGTCTACGAGACGACGTTCATTCTCAATGCGACGCTTGACGATGCCCAGATCGACCAGATCATCGAGAAATTCCGGGAGTTCGTCAGCAAGCAGTCCGGCGAAATAAAAGTGCTGGACAAGTGGGGCCGGAAGCGTCTTTCCTATCCCATCCAGAAGAAGAACAACGGCTTTTACGTCGTCAGCGAATTCACTGCTCCATCTGACATGATCATCAAGCTCGAGCGCCATTTCACGCTCGACGAGAACATCATGAGGTTCCTGACCATTCAACTCTCCGAAAAGGCGCTCAAAGCCCGTGAACAACAGGCGAAGCTGACCGAAAAGGACGAGGCGGCAGCGGCCGAGGCCAAACTCACACCGAGAGCGCCGGTAGCCGGAGACGTCGAGACCAAAGCACCCGAAGGTCGGAAATAAACCGCCCACACTTTACTTTTCAAGAAACGGAGAACCATCATGATGCAAAGGTCATTTCAATCTCGCGGACCCCAACGCGGCGGAGGCCGCATGCAGCAGCGCGGCGGCCCGGGGCAACGCGGAGGACCACAACGCGGCGGCATGAACCAGAGGGGACCGCAGATCCGAAAGAAACGCGTCTGCCGCTTCTGCGAACACAAAGACGTGTACATCGATTACAAGAACGAAAAGAAGCTTCAGCGATTCGTCTCCGAGCAGGGACGCATTATTCCCAAGAGAATCACGGGAACATGCTCCCGGCACCAGAGAATGCTCGTTCAGGCAATCAAGCGCGCACGGCACCTGGCATTACTGCCGTACGTTTCCGAAGCTGTAAAGTAACTTTCCAAAGGAACACAACTCATGAAACTCATTTTGCGTCAGGATTTTGAACAGCTCGGCAAGGTTGGAGATCTGGTGGATGTGAAGGACGGTTATGCGCGCAACTACCTGATTCCACGCAACATTGCCTATCAGGCGACGCCAAGCAGCCTGAGAATCCTCGAGGAAGAAAAGAAGCAGGGCGTGAAACGCCTCGAAAAAGAAAGAGTCGGGGCCGAGAAGACGGCACAGGACCTGGCAAAACTATCAATCACGATCAAGATGAAAGTAGGAGAAGAAGATAAACTCTTTGGCTCCGTTACTTCACAAATGATCGCCGAGGCAGTGCTGGAAAAGGGCCTTACACTCGACAAACGACATATCGAGCTGGACGACTCCATCAAGTCACTGGGGATCTACGATGTAAAGGTGAAATTGCAGGGAGGAGTTGTCGGCGTCATCAAAGTGTGGGTCGTGCGGGAGTAGGAACGCGGAGGTCACGATGAACGCCAGTACTTCGTGCTGGCGTTTCTCGTTTGCACGCGGACTGCGGGACGATCGTCCTGCCATAGTCCCGGGAGCGCCGATTCCTTGACTTTTCGGCCAAAAATTGGGTACATTTCGTTTTTGCCTTTCTCTTCCATTGTCACCGACTCCGAAGGAACTATCCTGTCATGGCTGAAAAACCCACTCAAACTCTTGACGAAGTAACGATACGATTCGCCGGCGATTCCGGGGACGGAATGCAGCTGACGGGAACTCAGTTTACCAACACGACCGCACTCCTGGGAAACGACCTGAGCACGCTCCCGGATTATCCTGCTGAAATTCGGGCCCCCCAGGGTACGTTGTTCGGGGTCAGCGGTTTTCAGATTCACTTCGGCAGCAAAGAGATCCACACCCCGGGCGATCAATGTGATGTTCTTGTTGCGATGAATTCCGCAGCGCTCAAGGTCAATCTGGGCAGCCTGGTCGACGGCGGCGCCGTCATCGCAAATTCAGACGGGTTCAACGACAGGAATCTCAAGCTGGCCGGATATGCGTCCAATCCACTGAAAGACGGCTCCCTCGAGAAGTACCGGGTCTTCGAAGTCGACATCACCAAGCTTACCGCACTCGCTCTTCAGGATTTGAATCTCTCCAGCAAGATTGTCGACCGGTCGAAAAATTTCTTTGCTCTCGGAATGATGTACTGGATGTATAACCGGCCTATCGACTCGACGGTTAACTGGCTTACCAAAAAGTTCGGCAGCAAGCCCGAGATCGCGGAAGCGAACATTCGCGTGCTAAAGGCAGGATGGAACTACGGCGAGACGACAGAAATTTTCGCGGTGCGCTATCAGGTCGGACCGGCCAAACTTCCACCCGGAAAATACCGAAACATCACCGGAAATCAGGCTACCGCGTGGGGACTCATGGCAGCCGCCAAGAAGGCGAAGTTGGACCTTTTCCTTGGGAGCTATCCTATCACCCCTGCAAGCGATATCCTCCATGAACTGGCAATCTACAAGCAGTTTGGTGTCAAAACATTTCAGGCAGAAGATGAGATCGCAGGAATCACGTCTGCAATCGGAGCCTCATACGGCGGCGCTCTTGGAACAACTACTACCAGCGGACCCGGACTCGCATTGAAATCCGAAGCTCTTGGCCTTGCCGTGATGGTCGAACTGCCCCTCGTCTGTGTGAACGTACAACGCGGCGGCCCTAGCACCGGCCTTCCGACCAAAACGGAACAGGCGGACCTCTTTCAGGCTCTCTTTGGCAGGAACGGCGAGGCGCCGATTCCGGTGCTGGCTGCGTCAACCCCCGCTGATTGCTTTGATACCGTCTTCGAAGCTTCGAGGATAGCCCTGAAATACATGACTCCGGTAATCTTCCTTTCCGACGGTTACCTCGGCAACGGCTCGGAACCATGGCTTATACCGGACTTTGACAAGCTTCCCGACATTTCTCCGACCTTCAGAACAAATCCGGAGGGTTTCCTTCCCTATCTGCGGAACGAGGCCACCCTGGCCCGACCGTGGGCGATTCCGGGAACTCCCGGCCTCGAACACCGAATCGGGGGTCTTGAGAAGCAGAATATCACGGGAAATGTGAGCTACGATCCCGTCAATCACGAAACAATGGTGAAACTGCGAACCGAGAAGGTCGAACGAATCGCAAACGAGATCCCGCCTATCGACGTGGACGGCGAAAAGGATGGCGAGTTGGTTGTCATCGGTTGGGGAAGCACTTACGGCGCAATTCGTAGTGCCGTGACAAAGACACGGGAGCGCGGAAAGAAGGTTTCGCAGATACACCTGCGCTACCTCAATCCCATGCCGAAGAACCTTGGCGATGTGCTGAGCAAATTCAAGAACGTCCTCGTTCCCGAAATGAACCTTGGGCAACTTTCCGGTGTTCTGAGAATGAGGTATCTCGTCCCGACAATTCCGCTGGATAAGGTCCAGGGATTGCCCTTTAAGGCGGTGGAGATCGAAAAGAAAATAGCGGAAATACTGAAAGGATAACCATGAGTCAGCTGGTTGACGAAGCGATCAAGAGTGTGACGTCTGAGCCTGTAAAGTACAGCTCGAAAGACTTTCAAAGCGATCAGGATGTCCGGTGGTGTCCGGGCTGCGGTGATTATTCAATTCTCGCCCAAACCCAGCGGATTCTCCCCGATCTGGGCGTTCCGCGTCACAAGATGGTCTTCGTATCGGGGATCGGGTGCTCGAGCAGGTTCCCCTATTATATGAAGACGTACGGTTTTCACAGCATCCATGGCAGGGCAACGGCCATCGCCTCAGGACTCAAGCTTGCCCGTCCGGACCTTACAGTGTGGGTCGTGACCGGCGACGGCGACGGAATGAGCATCGGCGGCAATCACTTCATTCATCTCCTTCGAAGAAACATCGACATCAAGGTGCTCCTGTTCAACAACCAGATCTACGGCCTCACCAAGGGTCAGTATTCACCGACGTCGGAAAAGGGCAAGATTACAAAATCCACTCCGTTCGGTTCCCTCGATTACCCCTTCAACCCTGCCGCACTGGCACTCGGTTCAAGCGCGTCCTTTGTAGCACGAACGTTGGACCGGGACCCGAAGCATATGCAGGCGGTGCTGAAGAGGGCGGCCGAACATAAAGGGACCTCTTTTGTCGAGATCTATCAGAACTGCAATGTGTTCAACGACGGCGCATTCTTCCGGTTCACAGAGAAAGACACAAAGGACGACAACGTTGTTTTCATTGAACACGGAAAGCCGCTCGTATTTGGAAAAGAACACAACAAGGGAATTCGACTCAACGGGTTCACACCCGAGGTCGTCTCTCTCGCAGACGGCAAATACTCCGTGAACGACCTGCTGGTCCACAATGAGACTGATACAACCCTCTCCTTCATTCTGGCCGACATGACCTACAAGTCCCATCTCCCGAGGCCCGTCGGTATTTTCCTCGCGAACGATCGTCCATGCTACGATGAAGAGATGACGAAGCAGATTGAGACGGCACGGCAGAAACGCGGCGACGGGGATATGAAGAAGCTCCTGAATTCCGGGGAAACGTGGGTTATCAACTGAGGCATCAGTAAGTTGTGCCGGGGGTGGTCCGTCATGCGGATCACCCCCTTTTTTTTATGACCGCCACACCACAACAATTCGATCTGTTTAAGCGCATCATCGATCCGGCCCGGCGGATCGTCCTCACGACCCATCTGAATCCTGACGGCGACGGAATAGGAAGTGAGCTTGCCCTTGCAGCCTATCTCACCGAATCGGGTAAAGGCGTCAACATCCTGAATCACAGCGCAACACCCGACTTCTACCAGTTCCTTGACTCCGGCAATATTGTCCGCCAGTTCGATCCTTCGGCGCACGCCCGTATCATCAAGGAAGCGGATGTCATCATCATTGTCGATACAAATCATCCCGACCGAATCGCCGATTTGAGAGATCATGTTCTGGAAAGCCCTGCGAAGAAGATCGTCATCGATCACCATCTCGATCCTCATCCGTTCGCCGATCTTTCGGTCATCGATGATTCGTGTGCGGCCACAGGAGAGATCATTTTTCGCCTTCTCGAACACCTCGGTGCATCACCGCTTTCTCCATCCGCCGCAACGGCCCTTTACGCCGCAATCATGACCGACACCGGTTCATTCCGGTATCCCAAGACCGACGGTGAACTTCATCGGATCGTCGCGAAACTTCTCGACTGCGGGGTCGACCCCGTCGAGACCTACCGCCAAATCTACGATCAGGCGCCGTTGAACCGGATCGTTCTCCTTGGCAAAGCATTGTCGACGCTTGAGACGTTCCACGATGGCCGTGTCGCCGTCATAGCCGTCGACAGGAACCTCTTTCATCAGACGGAGACCACAGAATCCGACGTCGAACGGTTTGTCCCTTTTGCCATGGGAATCAAAGGCGTTCAGATCGGTCTTCTGTTCGTTGAGCTCCAGGATCATGTCAAGATAAGTTTCCGGTCTCTCGGAGACATATGGGTCAACAGGCTCGCCCAAGAATTTGGGGGAAACGGCCACAAGAATGCAGCGGGGGCCCGCGTAAACAGCACGACGTTGAAAGACCTCAAGAAATCCGTTGTCGATCGTTCTCATCACTATCTGTTATGACGAGGAAACAATGAAGCTCTCGTTCACTTCTGCCTCTCCCACAGCAGTCAAATCCGATGTTCTCGCTTTCTTCTTCCATCAGGACAAGGGAATCCAAAACAAAGAAAGGAGCGTTCTCGCGAAGAAATTGGGGTCGCGGATGCTCCTCCCTTTCGACACGGGAGACTTCAAAGGAAAAGCCGGGGAGACGGCGCTGGTCTATGGAGATGGAAAGACATCGACACGCGTTCTTCTCGTGGGACTCGGCGAACAAAAGAACCTCTCGCTCGAGCAGTACAGACGTTCGGCAGCTGTCGCCGCAAAGCGGGCACAGAAGTTGACAGCAAAGTCGCTCGCGCTCTGGTTTCCCGGCCCTGTGCAACATCCCGCAGATGTGCTTCGGGCCATGGGAGAAGGGGCGTTACTGGCTCTCTATCGTTTTGACAAGTATATCACGAAGAAGGAAGATGATTCAAACGGCGTTGAGACGGTCACTATCTGCAGTGACCTCCGGCCGGTCGCAACGGCAGCTTCCAAGGCAGTGGGAGAATGCCAAATTATCGCCGAAGCGACCATGACGGCCAGGAATTTGGCCAATGCACCCGGCAATGAGATCTATCCTGAGACATTGGCCGAAAAAGCTCAAGAGCTGGGAAAGCGGCTCGGCTTCGGCGTGATGGTGCTCGAAGAGACGGAGCTGCGCAAGCTCGGCATGGGGGGCATCCTCGGCGTGGCTCAGGGAAGCGTCCGCCCACCCCGGTTCATTATCCTTGAGTATGGAAAATCCTCTCTGAAACCCGTCGTCCTGGTCGGAAAAGGTGTCACGTTCGATTCAGGAGGGATTTCAATCAAGCCATCGGCCAACATGGCAGAAATGAAAATGGATATGTCGGGCGCCGCCGCCGTGCTCGGCACTTTTGAAGCTGTTGCGCGCCTGAAGCTTCCCGTTAAAATTGTCGGCCTGATTCCCGCCGTGGAGAACATGCCGAGCGGCAGTTCCCTTCGCCCCGGAGACATTCTGCGCCACTACAACGGAAGAACTTCGGAAGTAGACAACACCGACGCCGAAGGCAGATTGATTCTGGCCGACGCGCTTGGGTATGCCGAGAAATACAAGCCCGCCGCCGTCATTGACCTCGCAACGCTGACGGGAGCCTGTGTTGTTGCGCTTGGCCATCATGCCAGCGGAATGATGGGTAATGACGCATCGCTCATGGCACAATTGAAGGCAGCCGGAGAGGAAACCTATGAGCGCGTTTGGGAACTCCCGATGTTTGACGAATATGAAAAGCTTATCAAAAGCGACGTAGCCGACGTCAAGAATGTCGGAGGCCGATGGGCAGGAGCAATCACCGCCGCATGGTTCCTCAAGAAGTTCACAGGAAAATATCGTTGGGTTCACCTCGATATTGCGGGCACGGCAATGCTCGAAGAGGCCACCGAGTATCATCAACGCGGCGGCTCGGGAATTGGAGTGAGACTCCTCACCGAATTTCTCCGCCGATGGAAGTAATCACGGCACTATTTTGCCTTTCCCTCACTTTCTCGCTATCTTCGAACCGTGAAACCCTTTTCCGACCACATTGAAAAAGAGATACGGCAACGCGTCAGCGGCGAATGCTCCTTCGACGAAGGCACAAGAGAGCAGTACAGCACCGACGCGGGTTGGTATAAGGTTGTACCGATCGGTGTCGTCTACCCATCGGGAATCATTGATGTGCAGGCCCTCGTCGCGTTCTGCAACGAAAACGGTATTTCCGTAATTCCCCGCGGCGCTGCGACCGGACTTGCGGGCCAGGCAATCGGATATGGAATCATTGTCGATTTCACGCGTTCGATGAACCATATTCTCAGCCAGAATGAGGATACGGTGACCGTTGAGCCCGGAGTTGTTCTTTCGGTACTGAATGAACAACTACGAAACAGCGGAAAACACTTCCCGATCGACCCGGCCAGTTCAAGCCTCTGCACAATTGGCGGGATGATCGCCACGAATGCTGCCGGCTCACATGGTATCAAGCATGGGTCGACGAAGGATTTCGTCCGCGAGCTTTCAGTGGTTCTCTCAAACGGAGAGCTGGCGCACATAACAAAGACAGCCCAGACCGACCCCTCAGGCAACCCCCTTTACTCGTCCATCGTCAAGACACTTTCACCACTGCTTCTGCAGAAGAAGAAGCTTATCCAGGAACATTTTCCGTCGGTGGCAAAGAACTCCTCGGGTTACAATCTTAAGGGGGCTGTTTCGCTTCCTTCAGTTGATTTCCGACAATTGCTTGTGGGTTCCGAGGGGACGCTTGCCCTCACAGTCGGGGCGACTCTGGACATCATCCCCATCCCGAAATACAGGATGGGAGCCCTTGTGTATCTCAACAGCTATGAGAAAACGGCGGATGCAACTCTGCTGGGTCTCGAACTTGACCCATCGGCAATCGAGATTCTCGACCACAGCTACGTATCGCTTGCCAAAGGGATAAGCGGCGAAATCGACGCCATGATTCACCCGGATGCCAAGGCGATGCTGTATTTTGAGTTTGAGGGGAATTCCCAAGACGACCTCGCAAGGAGTATCGTTCGGTTGAACAGGACTGTTTCCCTCAGCCTGCCGCTCAAATTTACGCCGCTCACAACCGAGGAAGAGATTCTCCGCCTGTGGAAGCTCCGGGAAGAGGCAAGCAAGATCATCAATTATGTCAAATCGAAGGGGAAGACCTCGTTCGTTGAGGATGTTGCGGTACCGTTGCCCCGTCTTTCCGAATACCTCAAAGGACTCGGCGACATTCTCAACTCCTACGGAATAGACTTCTCAATTTATGGCCACGCAGGGACAGGCAATGTACATTGTGCGGCATTCGTCGATCTCAAGAACCTCGACCATTACAAGGCAGTTGACCCGATTGCTTCTGAAGTCTACGACCTGGCAATATCGCTTGGCGGAACGCTTTCCGGGGAACATGGCGACGGTTTCGTCAGAACTCCATTCCTCGAACGCCTCTACGGGCCCGAGATCTATGATCTGTTCTGTTCGGTGAAGAAAGCCTTTGATCCCAATGACATTCTCAATCCCGGAAAAATTATCGGACGGCAAAATGTTTCGATTCTTCATGACCTCGCACTCTAGCAACGCATTTCTGCTCCTTTTCCTGGCGGCATCTCTTTTACCTGCACAGCCGGGAAGGCGATCACCCTCTTCGCTGCCGATCCTTTCCTCGGTCTCGTTTGAGGCTATTCCACTGTTTTCGACCGACACAAGCTCTGCAAATGTTCAAATCCACTATCGGATCCGGCAAGACTTTTTCGTTGTCCTTCGCAATACGGAAGCCTCCGGACACGCCCAATACGTCGGGAAAGGCGAGCTTATTGTTGAGCTCAAAGATGAAAAGAATAACTCGGCCGCAAGAGAATTCCGTTCGCTCCTCCTGAAAAGAAATTCGGCGCCGTCCGACGACGATCGCCCACCCGACATTCAGGGGGCCTTCTCCATGAAAGTTCCTCCAGGGACCTATACCATCTGGTTCTCCCTCGATGATGCTCAATCTGAACGGTCGTTTGTCAACAACAACCAGACGGTGACGGCGAAGAAACCCGACGTAACAAAGCTCGACATTTCCTCACCGGTGTTTGTTGTCCCCTCACCGGGCTCTGAGGCGGATGCCTACGAGGTATTAAATCACGGAACGGCGGTATTCTTCGGTGAGCATGGTGGCTACCTGTTCAATGTCTTTGACCCCTCGGACAAGATACCGACCCTGAAGTATCATTTGTCCAATCAAACGGAATACAAGGTTCTGCCGCCGCAGGAATTTCGGGGAGATTCCATTCTCGTCACCGAAGGTATCGCGTCGCTGCAGTCCCAAACGGATGACGGTTCACTTGCTTCGGCCTTCCCCATCCGTTACATCCGCTCCTCCGCACCCAAGGGATGGAAAACGATGTTCATCCCGCTTCCCCTGGAGAGGCTCTATCCCGGGGAAGTGACACTCACATTGGATTTCGCCTCCGGAACTGGCGCAAAGCACAGCAAAGAAGATTTCAGGATTTTCTGGGCGCGCCGGCCGCTTTCCCTCGCCAACCTGGAATTCGCCGTCGAAGCGCTTCAGCATATTGCCACGGAAGAGGAGATGGAGGACTTTCACACGCTTTCCGATTCACGGTTCATCGAAGCGTTTTTCAATTTCTGGAAGCGCCGCGACAAGGATACAACAACGGCGTACAACGAGCACATGACGGAGTACTACCGCAGAGTCGATATGGCAAATCAGAACTTCTCTTCGAACCGTGAAGTAGATGGCTACAAATCGGATCGGGGAAGGATCTTCATACTCTACGGCTCCCCGACGAACAAGGAGAGGTTATTCTCGCCTTCTGCTCCGCCCCGCGAAGTGTGGACCTATGTACAACTGAAGAAACGGTTTATTTTTGAAGACGAGCGCCGCGCGGGCATCTATACTCTTACGGGTGTCGAGAATCTATGAAACCCGTCATCGCGATAACAGCCGGTGACTTTAACGGGATCGGACCCGAGCTCGCCCTGAAGGCAGCGGCGCAATCCGCCGTCAAAAAGATCTGCACGCCGGTCCTCGTCGGCCCTTTCGGGCTCCTTGACCATGTCCGTTCGTCTCTCCGCATCCCTGCCAGGATTCAGAGGGCCGCCGCCATTCTCCCGAAGGGGAATACCATTGCTGTCATCGATGTCGGGGACGGGATTGCGGCAGACGTTCAATACGGCGGACCGACCAAATCGAGCGGGAAATCTGCCGGTGTTGCGCTTGAAAACGCAGTTTCCCTTTGCCTGAGCGGAAAAGCAGATGCAATGGTTACCGCCCCGGTGTCCAAAGAGGCCCTCCATCTCGCAGGCTACAACTTTCCCGGGCAAACGGAGATGATCGCTCTGTTCGCACGATCACAGCAGGTGGCCATGATGCTCGTGTCGAACACCATGCGCGTGGGCCTCGTGACAATACATGTCCCCCTCAAAGAAGTGGCCGGGCGGATCACAAAAGAGAAGCTCCTTGAGAAGATCGGCATCATCGACGCATCACTGCGACGTGATTTCGCCGTGAAGAGACCCTCCCTCGCGGTTTTGAGTCTCAATCCTCACGCAGGAGAACACGGAGATATCGGGAACGAAGAGCTCGAAGTCATTGAACCTGCGATCGAAGAGGCTCGCAAGAATGGTATGCTGATCCAGGGACCATTCTCCTCCGACGCGTTCTTTGGGACGGGGGCCCATAAGAAGTATGACGCAATCGTCGCGATGTACCACGACCAGGGACTGATTCCCTTGAAGATGAGCTCATTCGGAAAAGCGGTGAATTTTTCGGCAGGCTTGAGTATTGTCCGCACCTCGCCGGATCATGGAACTGCTTACGACATCGCGGGCAAGGGCGTCGCCAGGCTGGACAGCATGCTTGAAGCAATCAAACTCGCTATCACAATCTCCAAACGTCGCAAATGATCGAACTGAATTCGGTAACGGTCTCGTTTGACGGCCAGATGGTACTCGACAATGTCGACTTCTCGATGAAGTCGGGCGAGTTCGTCTATCTGGTCGGCCAGACAGGAGCAGGCAAGAGCTCGCTGCTTCGGCTGCTCTATATGGATCTCAAACCGTCATCAGGCAGGGTCATGGTAGCAGGATTCGATTCGGCAGCGATCAAACCGCGCGAAATCCCTTATTTGCGAAGGAGACTTGGCGTGGTCTTTCAGGATTTCAAACTTCTGGAGGACCGCGACGTTTACGAGAATGTGGCGTTTGCCCTTTATGCGACAAACACCAGGAGAAGTGAAACCAAGAAGAGGGTGTTGCTTGCGCTGGCGGACGTCGGATTGAGCCATAAACGGCTTCAAATGCCTCACGAGCTCTCCGGAGGAGAACAGCAGCGGGTGGTCATCGCACGGGCAATCGTGAATTCGCCTCCCCTCCTCCTTGCTGACGAACCGACCGGAAACCTCGATCCCGGATCATCAAACGAGATCATGGAGCTCCTTCAGAAGATCAACATGCGGGGAACGGCAATTCTGATGGCAACACACAATTACGAACTCGTGAAGAAGTTTCCTGCCAGGATCATACAGTTGAAAGACGGGAAGATTGTCGACGTGGAGTTAAGAGCAAGACGGTAAGAAGAAACACCGCACGGGGGAGGGACTTCAGGGGGCCTATCTCACCTGCTCGACCCGTATGACCCCTTCATGGTCGAGCATCAACGCGCGTTCAATCCCGGCCCGCAGTGTCATCAAAGACATTGGACACGAGGCACATGAGCCCGTCAGGCGCACCTCAACAATTCCATCCTCGGTCACCTTTACCAGCTCGACATCCCCGCCATCCACCTGAAGGTAAGGACGAATCCTTACGAGGCTTTGTTCAATTGCGTCGTTCATCGACATGGAGAATCACCGTATCAGGAAGGTAGAAGGATCTCCACCTTCGGCGCCGGAATACCGTTGACATTCTGGATACTGACCTGAGCTGCAAGGTTACGGGCAATCTGTCGAATGACTTCAGAGTGCTTGGATGCCGGGTCTGCGACGACAACCGGATTGCCCTTGTCCCCTGCGACACGTATGGCGGTGTTGATCGGTATTTCACCGAGAAATGGAACTCCCAATTCCTGTGCCGTCCTCGAACCACCCCCGGAATCGAATATATCCTCACGATGACCGCAGTGACCGCACACATAGTAGCTCATGTTTTCCACAATCCCCAGCACCGGGACGTTTACCTTATTGAACATCACCAGCCCCTTCCTTGCATCCGCGAGCGCCACATCCTGGGGAGTGGTGACAATCACCGCCCCGGTCAGAGGAATAGTCTGGACAAGCGTGAGCTGAATATCACCGGTGCCGGGCGGCAGGTCAAAAACCAGGTAATCGAGGTCACCCCACGAGACGTCTGATAGAAACTGCTTCACTGCTCCGCTCGCCATGGGCCCGCGCCAGATCACGGCTTGCATCGGGTCCACCAGGAAACCGATTGACATGACCTTCACTCCGTGACCCTCTAACGGAAGAAGCTTGTTGTTCGACATTTTTGGCTTTTCGGTAATGCCAAACATCAATGGAGCACTCGGCCCATAGATATCGGCATCAACGAGGCCGACGCGAGCCCCGTCCATCGCAAGAGAAACAGCAAGGTTTACGGCGACCGTAGACTTCCCCACCCCCCCCTTCCCGCTTGCAACAGCGATGGTGTTCTTCACACCCGGAATAATGGATTCTTTCCGCTCGTTTGAATGAGAAACAACATTCGATGTCATCTCGATCTCGATGTTTCCTACATCCCGAATCTCTTTCCGAATGACCCGTTCGCAATCGACCTTGAACTGATCGCGCACCGGACATGCCGGCGTTGTCAGTTCAAGATCGAACTGAACATTTTTTCCTTTGATTTCAAGCTTCTTGACAAAGCCAAGGGTCACAATGTCCCTGTGTAAATCGGGGTCTTGAACCTGGCGAAGCACCTGCAGAATATTCTCTTTCGTAAGATCCAGCATTTCTTCTCCACGTAATTTCAGGAATCATTTCTAATATATACAAATAACTCTGATTTACAAAGAGTTAACCACTGAGGACACAGAGAAGACAGAGCCTCATCCCTTGATGACACCGATGGGAATAAGTTTCGCGACCTTACGTGCGATCCCTGCATTCTCAACAACATCGACAACCGCGCTGACGTCTTTGTAGGCTTCGGGACTCTCCTCAGTGAGGCCGCTCTTCGAAGCTCCACGAACCTTGATTCCTTTTTGATTCAGCCGCTCGATGAGTTCTTCGGCCGTCGTCTCCTTCTTGGCCGCATGACGGCTCTTGGCTCTTCCCGCCCCGTGGCACGAAGAGCCAAATGTCTCCTCCATCGCCTTTTCCGTTCCGACCAAGACATAGGAAGATGTCCCCATGCTTCCCGGGATCAGCACAGGTTGACCGACTTCTGAGTATTCCTCCGGGAGGCCGGCGGAATGTTTCGGAAACGCCCTCGTCGCCCCCTTTCGATGCACAAGCACCCTCTTCAGCTCACCGTCGACCTCATGGGTTTCTTCCTTTGCTATATTGTGTGCAACATCGTACACGACGTTCAGATTCCCTTCCCCGAACAAGCTTTTGAAGGCCGAACGGACACCATGGGTGATTATCTGCCTGTTCGCAAAGGCGAAATTCGCCGCCGCTGCCATTGCGCCAAGATAATCCTGTCCCTCCTTCGAGCGAATCGGCACACACGCCAACTGCCGATCAACGACATGAATCCCATACTTTTTCATTGCCTCCTGCATGATATCCAGATAGTCGGTGCATACCTGATGCCCCAATCCGCGTGAACCCGTGTGGATGAGCACGACCACCTGCCCCGGACAGAGCCCGAAGGCTTTTGCTGCGACCGGGTCAAAGAGCTCGGCGACCTGCTGCACTTCCACGAAATGGTTTCCCGAGCCGAGTGTGCCCAGCTGTTCACGACCTCGCTGTTTCGCCCGATCGCTTACTTTCGAAGGATCTGTCGATCGGAGCCGTCCTGTCTCTTCGATGAAGCCAAGGTCACGTGAAATCCCAAATCCCTGTCTCACCGCCCAATGGGCTCCCTCCTCAAGCACGTTATCCAATTCCCCGACGGTCAAGCCCACCATTCCCCGCTTTCCGGCACCACACGGGATGTCGCGAAAAAGCCGATCGAGAAGCGGATCAACCTTCTTCCTTACATCCTCCGCCGAGAATGGAGATGCAAGGAGGCGTACGCCGCAATTAATGTCAAATCCGACCCCTCCGGCAGAAACGACACCCCGCTCCATGTCTGCCGCAGCGACTCCTCCAATTGCGAATCCGTATCCCTGATGGGCATCGGGCATTGCAAGCGATCGTCCGACAAGACCCGGCAACGTCGCGACGTTCGCAATCTGCTGCATCGTCAGGTCTTGCTCAATGGCTTTCATCAGGACATCATCTGCGAAAACAAGGCCTTCCACCGTCATTCCATGCATGAACGACTTCGGTATGAGATACCTATAGGGACCCAGACGTCGAATCATTTTCAAATGTCAAGATACGCTGTGATGAAAATCCCCGCGCCTGCCTGACGGCGGACGGAAACCTGATGGTACGTTACGGCCTTGACATCCATTCGCATTCGGTGCTTGCCTTCGCGGAGAGGCTCTCCGTTCACAGTTCCTTGCAGGCTTGTGACGGAATCGGACGTTACCGTCAGACTCTTTGGTACAAAAAGCTGGGCGTCGAAAAGAAAAAGGACTTCAGAAAGCATTCTGACAACAAGCGCTTCGCTGTCTGGTGCGGAGACGGAAATGAATTTCTGTTCCGTTGGTTCGACGGTTGCGGGATCAACCAGAATAGAGGCAAGGCCCGAGACGGCCATCGACAATGCTTCTGCAAATGTCGAGCCCCACGACTCGATTCCAATATCGGCCGGATGGTCGAGGATGCGATATCCGGGCTCCATGCGTTTGTCCAGGACAGCTAGATGAGTGTCTTACCGGTGAGTATCCGCAATGCCTCGAGATAGAGCGCCGAAGTCTTGAAAATGACCTCCTCAGGCAACTTCGGACCAGGCGGTTTCTTATTGAAGTCTATCGAGAGAAGGTAATCGCGGACAAACTGTTTGTCATAGCTCGGTTGCGCTTTCCCGGGCATGTACCGGTCTTTCGGCCAGAACCGGGAAGAATCGGGCGTGAGCAGCTCATCGATGAGAATAAGATTTCCGGAAGCGTCGATTCCAAATTCCATTTTCGTGTCGGCAATAATGATCCCCTTGCTTTCCGCAATTTTCGACGCGCTGAGATACACCGCGATGGTGAAATCCCTTACTCTCGTCGCGATCTCTTTTCCAACAATTGAGGCCATTTGCTCAAATGAGATGTTTTGATCATGCACTCCAACCTCCTCCTTGGTGGCGGGCGTGAAAATCGGCTCTGAAAGTTTTGCGGATTCTGCCAGGCCTTTTGGCAATGCAACTCCGCACACGCTCCCGCTCTCCCGGTAGTCGTTCCATCCCGATCCCGACAGGTATCCCCGAACCACACACTCAACGGGGAGCGGCTTGGTTTTTTTCACCAACATGCTCCTGTCGCTCAGTTGATCCCAATAGGGCTTGCAGGGGGAAGGGTAATCATAGACAATCGTCGAAGTGAGATGGTTGGGAATGATTTCCTGCGTTTTGTCAAACCAGAACTCTGAGATCTTTGTCAGGACCTTTCCTTTAAACGGAATCCCCTGCGGCAAAATCACATCGTAGGCGGAGAGGCGGTCGGTCGCGACAATGAGAAGGGAATCGCCCAGATCATAGAGGTCACGCACTTTTCCTTTTTTCGGAGTGCCAAGTCCGGCAAAACTCGTTCCGGTGATGACGGGTTCGTTATGGACATTGTTCATAGGATCTGATCCATGATCATGTGAATGTACATTGTTTTCTGATCGCCGCATCAAGACGTTTCACGTACTCGGCCCGGGGAATCTCCCTCCCTCCGAATCGTTTGAGGTGCGGGGTCATGTATTGCGTGTCCAACAGCTCAAATCCGCGCTGGTTGAGCCGCTCAACAAGGGCTGCAAGGGCAACTTTGGAGGCGTCACGCCGGAGCGAGACCATCGATTCGCCAAAAAAAGCTCCTCCGATCGCCACTCCGTACAATCCTCCCGCCAATTCCTGACCGACCCATGATTCGATACTGTGTGCGAATCCAAGCTCGTGAAGCCTGACATAACTGCGGATAAGATCTTCAGAAATCCAGGTTTCCTCCCTCCGGGCACATTCGCGCATAATGGTCTCAAAGCACCCGTTGATACGTACTTCCATCATTCCTTTTCTGATGGTCTGTCGAAGGCTCCGGGGAATTGTGAACGCCGAAAGTTCAATGATACCGCGCGGATCGGGTGAAAACCATTGGATCTCTCCTGTTTCGGGCTCGGCCATCGGAAAGAATCCGCTGCAGTAAGCATCAAGGAGAAACCGTGAATCAATGGTACCCCGGTGGGAATTCCTGCCTGTCATCGCCCGCCTTCCACTTCGACGACCACCTTTCCGACGCTGTTGCGGGACTGCAGGAATGCATGGGCGTCGACAATCCGGTCAAACGTGAATTTCCTCCCCAGAACAGGCCGAATGATCTTTCGCCTGTACCACCGCATGATGGTTTCCGCCATTGCTTGAAAATAAGCGACCTTATGAGTCAGAAAATAGAGGTTGAATCCCATCAACGACACATTCCTTGAGACAATTCCGGGCGGAAAGATCCACGGCATGCTGATTGCCTGTTTGAACGCCCTGAGTTTATTGATCGACCGTTTGCCCGTAACTGCCGCAAAACCGAAAAGGACATAGCGGCCCATCGGTGCCAGGAGCCACCATCCTTTCTTGAACACTGAGCCTCCGACCGAATCCAGGACAATATCGACGCCATATCCGCTGCTTTCTGTCCTCACGTACTGCGCAAAATCGTTTGTCCGATAATTCACCACATGATCGGCCCCCTGCTGTTTCACCATTTCCATTTTCGCGTCGGAGCCGACAGTTGCAAAGATCTCAGCGCCGAGATACTTCCCGATTTGAATGGCTGCCGTCCCAACGCCCCCTGCGGCGGCATGGACCAGGACTTTCTCTCCCTTTCTGAGGTTTGCGAGGGTGATGAGCCCGTGGTATGCCGAGAAGTACGCGACGTTGAGCGAAGCACCGACATCGAATGACATGTTCTTGGGCATCCTGAGGACATACTCAGCACGCGTGCAAACATATTCTGCGTACGAACCTTGCTTGCTGAAAACCATCACCCGATCGCCGCGCTTCAAGCCTTTCACCCCGGCACCGATAGATTCAATGACGCCGGAACACTCAATGCCAGGAACAAAAGGAGGATCGGGTATTCCCGGATAGACGCCAAGCCTGCCGAAAACTTCGGCGAAGTTGAGGCCGATGCACTTCACACGAACGAGGACATCCCCCTTTCCCGGTTCAGGACGCGGGACCTCGCGAATCTTCAGAACCTCGGGAGGACCAAACCTTGTGACGAAGTACGCCTTCATCAGTCCCCAAAGCAGGTCCCAACGGCCCGTGCAGCCAGTATCAATTGCGAATCGGGAGGGACCGTCCTCAACTTTATGATTGCCTCCTTGACAGGGACGGCGATGACATCTGAACCGCGAAGGGCGACCATGTGTCCGAATCTTCCTTGCGAGGCTATTTGGAGCGCCATGGAACCGAATCGGGTCGCAAGGATCCGGTCGTACGGTGTCGGACTTCCTCCGCGCTGAACGTGGCCGAGTACCGTTACGCGTGTCTCAAGTCCCGTTCCCTCGGTAATCCTCCTGCCGACCAGCTCTCCTATACCGCCCAACCTGACGGGATCGGTCCTTTTCTTGTCTTTTTCCTTCACCACGAGATCGCCATCAGCCGGCTTGGCTCCTTCGGCCACACAAACAATGCTAAAACGTCCCCCGCTGAAGTTGCGCTCCCTGACGTACTCAAATACTCTATCCCAGTGAAAAGGAATTTCCGGAATCAGAATAACATCAGCTCCGCCTGCAAGCCCTGCTCCCAACGCGATCCAGCCGGCATATCGTCCCATTACCTCAATAACCATCACCCGGTGGTGTGCTGATGCCGTTGTATGAAGCCGGTCAATCGCATCTGTTGCCACCGATAGTGCCGAGTCGTATCCGAACGTGATGTCGGTCGATGAAAGATCGTTGTCAATCGTCTTGGGAACGCCGACAAAATGAAATCCCATGTCGGTGAACTTGTCGACAATGTGCATCGTGCCGTCCCCTCCGATTGCCACAAGGACGTCGAGGCCCCATTCTCTGTAGTGCTGGATCGCCCGGTCCGAGCAATCCCGCACCTCGATTCCATCCTTTGTTTCAACCGGATAGTGAAACGGGTCCCCTTTGTTCGACGTCCCGAGGATGGTTCCGCCGAGGCTGAGCAGACCGGTAATGTCCTTTCTCTCCAGTTCCCTTTTTCTCCCTTCCACCAGCCCCTCGAATCCATCCTCGATACCGACAACGGTTGCTCCGAAGTAAGTTATTGCGGGCTTTGCCACACTTCGGATCACTGCGTTAAGGCCCGGGCAGTCTCCACCCCCGGTGAGAATACCGATTCGCTTGAGAGGTTTCATGGTCTAAAGTACCTTTTACAATTCGAAGCAAAGATACAGAAATACGCCGCTGGATGCTATTTTGCCAAAAATGCATAAAAAAAGCCCCTTCCCTGTACGGAAGAGGCTTGTGAATAAAGAACGGGACCTCTAGGCCGAAGCGGCCAGGGAATCCGTCGCTTTCGATTCCATGGACATCTGATACTTCTCGCCAAGCCAGGCTCCAAACAGGTTGAGGCAGAATCCAAGAATCAGGCCGAAGGCGAGGTAACCACCTTCAACATGCAGTTCGAGCATGAATTCGAGGAACGACCAATCCAGCAGCACTGCGAGGAAACCGGCGATCGCGGGCTCCTTGAGGGTGACACCCGGGGATTTATATGCAACGATGAATCCTGTGACGGCGAGGCTGATGAGGAAGGCTCCAAACGCTGCATTGAGACTGACATTGAAAAGCGGTGCAACGAGAAAGACCCCGAGCACGTTCAGAACAAATCCGAGGATAACACCGATGATGACCCACTTTGCCTGCACGTCGGTAAACAGCCGCTTCGTTTCACTTTCGTCGTGTCCTTCACTCCCCTGCAATTTCTCACCCACCCAGGCACCGATCCAGCTGAGACCGAACCCGAATACAAGAAGCAGAAGGTTGCGAAGCAGATCCTGTCCCAATGCCTGTCCTGAGGCATAGAGGAGCACAATCATGATGAGAGCGACCATTCCGCCTGCCACGCTTGCCTCTCTGATGGTCACTCCCGGCGAGGCGTACCCGACAATCGCTCCTGTGATAACAAACCCGGAAAGGAGAACGAGCGATTGAATCGGGATGCTATTGAACGTGGGCATGACGATAAAGAATGAAGCGCCGGCAATCACGACCCCGACTACAACTCCAACAACCACCCACTTCCATTGCAGCGGCTTCCCTTCACTTGAACTACCTTCCATAAGAACCTCCCTCGTCTGTTTTTAACGTTCGGAATATCCCAAAAACAACACCGAAAAGCAAGGCAGAAAGCCGTCATTGCTCGCCGGAAAGCAGACTCAATTGTGAGGGCTTATCCTCCCCCGGAGATGCCTGAATGCTCTCAAGCCGATCCGTGAAGCTCGCAAGCTGTTTGTCCGCTTTGTCAAAATTGTTCTTTGCGTTGTTGAGCTGCATCCCCAGGGTCTCAAACAGGTCGGAGAATTTTTTCAGCTCAAGGACAAGACGCTGAAGATACTGCTGAATCTCCTTCGCGTTTTTCTCGATCAACAATCCCTTAAAACCGAGTGCGATGACCATCAAATGGGCGTAGAAGCTGTTCGGAGAGACCGGAACAACGTGCCTCTGGATGGAATAGGAATGCAAACTCTCGCTTTCGCCCAGCAGGTCATCCTTGATAATTGTTTCGTAATAGATATTCTCGGCCGGGATATACATCAATGCAAAATCGTAGGTTCCCTCGTCCGTTCTAACGTACTTCGTGGCGATCGCATCAATATGTTTACGGACGTCGGAATGAAAAGCCCGCTGGGCCGTTCTTTTGTCCTGATCGCTTTTCCCTTCGAGCATCTTCCTGAAATTTTCAAACGGAAATTTGGCATCCACGGATACGAGCCCCCCCGATGTGCGAATAATGGCATCGACTTTCTGGCCGTTCTTGAACGAGTACTGCATCTCGTATGAACCCGTTGGCAATACCTGCTTCAGAAGGTCCTCGAGCAGGAGTTCTCCCAATCCGCCGCGGAGTTTTGGGGCCTGAAGCATTTCTTCAAGCTTTGAAACGCTTTGACCAAGTTCTTTTATCTCCTGTGTCGCTTTCCCCAATTCACCGAGTTTGTTCTGAACGTCCTGGATGACACGGGCTGCGTTATCCAAACGCTGCCCAACCTGCCCCGTGTTTGACTGCAGCTGC
>DATDRF010000098.1:0-7696 GCA_035291905.1 Bacteroidota bacterium | reverse complement strand
CGACCACGACGACCGAGCTGTGCGAACTGAGGAAGTCTGAGAGCAAACGCCGGAACGGCGCGTGGTCATCGACGACCAAAATACGAATGGAGTTCATAGAGGAATCCTTTGAGGTTGTTGGTTGATTCGTTGGGAGGAATTGAAAACAGAAAGAAATTCTTCGGTCTGGGGGAGGAGCCAAACACTGCTTGGAGGACTTGTTCTGGAATTCCCGCCTTGCGGCGAGGTCTTTGAGAGACGGGAACCGTCAGGACTGGATCCTGACACGGGCTCTTCATGGGCAATCATTTGCCGGAAGAACCCTGCGGATCTTCATTTTTCCCTTTCAGGCAGTGAGAGAAACCGATTCTTGGTGACTACAAAATTGGAGTAAAACGCCTGAGCCACATCGTCCGAAGACCGTATTTTGAAATAAGCAGATTACCGTAGCGGAACTACGGTGGTTACCGTAGAAGGAATGAGACAGTGCCAGCGGCAGAACGCGAAAAACACACAGAAAAAGAGGCTATGAGGCAGGGACTGCGGAAGGAGTCTCGTTTTGAGACAAGAGCAGAGTACCGCGGATCACAACGAGAGGGAGGGTTTACTTCTTTGCACCAAATCCATGTTCAAGTGCGTAGCGCACCAAATTGGCAGCGTCATGGACGTGCAGCTTCTGCATGATATTGGTTCTATGAGTATCGACGGTTCGGGGACTGATGAACAAGCGTTCCCCAATCTGTTGATTGTTCAGCCCCTGGGCTATGAGTTCGAGAATTTCGCGTTCGCGGCTTGTGAGGGCAGTCTGTCCGGCCGATCCGTCGCGCTCATCAGCTTTCTTCATGTATTCGGAGATCATCAATTCGGAAACGTGGCGGCCGACAAACCGCTTTCCATCGGCCACCGAGCGAATGGCATCGATGAGTTCCTCTTTTCCCGCGTTCTTCAGTATGTACCCTCCGGCCCCGGCCTTAAAGATCTGGTAAACATATTCTGCATTCTCGTGCATTGTCAGCACAAGGACTCTTGTTGATGGATGACGCTTTACGATCTGTCTTGTTGCCTCGATCCCCGACAGTTTCGGCATGGAAATATCAATGATAACGACATCGGGAGAAAGGGACTTGGCTTTTTGAAGCGCTTCATCGCCGTCGGATGCTTCACCGACAACCTTGAATTCGGAATGCCCCTCGAGGAGGTTCTTGATTCCGGTTCGTATCAAGGCGTGGTCATCTGCCAGGAGTATTTTGATCGGATCCATGTTCTTGCCCTTTTGTAAAAGGTATTTCGACGACGACGGTGGTTCCTCCGCCCGGATGTGATTCAATGGTGAATGAACCGCCGAACGTACTTGCACGCTGCCTCATACTGATCAGGCCCATTCCCCCCTTTTCTGCCCTTTCCCTGGGCATGAGCGGTGCGAATCCTTCCCCCTCGTCCTCAATCGTCATTCTCACTCCGACCTTGTCGCGGTGTATCTGAACGGAGGCTGATTTCGCATGAGCATGCTTTGAGATATTGTTCAGTGCTTCCTGGGCGATGCGATAGAGGTTAATCTCGAGCGTATTCGCCAATCGTTCCTCAGCCCCATGGAACTGAAACGTGATGGGAATACCCAGACGATTTCCCACAGATTCGCACAAGAGTTGGAGAGCCGGTTTGAGGCCGAAGTCCTCCAGAACGCTCGGCATGAGGTTATGCGATATTTCACGAGCTTCGGTCATTACGCTGTCAAGAAGATGCTTGATATCAGCAAGTTTCCTGATATCCGTTTCGTCCAATCCTTTCGCATCTTCGAGAACTTCGACATTGAATTTGATCGCCGAGAGCATCTGTCCAAGGCCATCATGGATCTCTCTGGCAATTCTACGGCGTTCCATCTCTTCGGCCTCTGTTCGCGCGTCCGTCAGGCGCTCCAGTTCCTTTTCTTTGTTCAGGAGGTCTTCGTACAACCCGGCGTTCGCGATCGCGATTCCCGCCTTGTCAGCCAGAGATTCAAGCAACCGCCGCTCGCGTTCGGACAGCTCATGTTTCGTCCGAAATCCCACCACCAGAACTCCATCATGACCTTCTCTGCTCCTGAAAGGAAACAACCCGAGGGTCTCAAGCTTCTCGGCCGAGAGTACAGGATAATCCTTTGTAACAAGATCCGGGTATGATTCGGATAAGTGCACGATGCGGGGACTCCCGGCTTGGATCATCGCTTTGTGATTCTGTGTTAAGGTTGAATAGCGAATGTCGAACGTGCCCCGATTTCCTTTAACGCCGCGCCACTGGTACATCTTTGACTCCTCGATGAGGATGACCGCCGAGAAGTCCGCCCGGGAGAATCCTCTGGCCTGCCTGCTCACGGTATCGAGAACTCCTTCAAGATCGAACGTCGCAGCCAGTTGTTTGTCAATCGCGGTCAGGGACTCCTGTTCCCAGAACCAGAGAGCCTGCTCACGCTCCAGATCCTTTCGCTCGGTGATGTCCCGAAACGACGCAAGCACCGCCGTCTTGCCGTTCCATGTCACGAGCTTGGCATTGATTTCAAGATCGATGATCCTTCCGGACTTCGTCAGCCCTTTCATCTCATAGTTCCTGAAGAGATCCTCTCCGATGTTCTTCTTCCCGTAATCTCCCAGCATGAACGGCTTGCTGCCGGGGGCGACGGTATCATCAAAGCTGATTCGCATCATCTCTTGAGCGCTTTCGTATCCAAAGATCCTCACGGAGGAAGGATTGACGAAAACAGGCGATCCCTCAAGAATGACAACGATTCCGTCGAGCGAGCTTTCGACGATGTTCCGGTACTTCTCCTGAGACTCTTCGTATTTCTTCGTGAGTTCCCTCGATGAGGACAGGTCGCGACCGACAAGTATCAATCCGGAAGGAACCGTTTTGTCGTACAGTTGAGAGACCGTCAAAGCAACGGGAAACGCCGAGCCGCTCCTCGTTTTGAAATGGACTTCGAGCGACACAGGCCCCTCCAAACTCGTCGTCATAAGAGCGAGAACGCGGTCTGCCTCGTCAACCAATTCCCGCAAGTGAATTCGATCCAGCTGTTCTCTTTCCTTGAGGCCCAGCGCCCGGCGAAAGACATCGGTGCCAAACTTGAGATAGCCATCCCGGCCTATGACCCAAACAAGGTCGGCCGTGGCATCAAGAACATGTTCGGCCACTATCTCCTGCGGCGGAATTGCCCGCTGCACTCTCAAGAGGAAGACTGCGAACAGAGCAACGATTGCCAGAGAAGCCAGCCCGCCGGACAACAGCGGCCTGAATCCCTCTAAAGAAATCAACCCGTCGACCAACAAGCCCGCCGCTGTGACAGACACCACTCCCGCCGTGAGCATCAGCAATCTCTTTCGATCAGGGAGGGGCGATGTGCGGCTTCGCTGCCAGACGAGAAGGGCTGCAAGCAGAACACAGAGAGAGACCCAGGCAACGAAGTAACCATACCCCTTCGCATGGCCAACGGAAAATGCCCCTTCTGATCCTACTGTGACCTCGGTGATGTACCCCATGGTATGAAATACTGTGAGGGCGAGCCCGCCCCCGTAAAGGAGGATGTACGAAAGCGGCCGGTTCATCAGATGCACGAAACCGGTATATGTCGAAACGAAATGAAGAAACAGGGCAGGACCAAGACAAAATCCCACACTCCCGAGCTTATGAATCAATTCTGCGGTGGCACGGCCTTGCGGGAGACGCAGTCCTGCATCCGCGACACCCCAGAGCACGAAACATCCGACAAACGCGAGAAAAAGACGATGCGGCTCGCTTCTGGGGTTTTTGAGCCAGACCTGAACGCCCAGAAAGAGCTGAGCAAGAGTTATGAGGAAAGAAAGGAATGCTTCGGAGTTCACGTCATCTCTCCCGGCGACGTGTCGATACTCTTTCTGCAGCCGAGGATCGGACAACCGTGCACTTCAATGGTACCGAATGGCAGAAAGAATTCCAAATTCCTTCGGGAGAATTAAACGGCAATGCGGCGTGGGTTACAGATTTGAGCAGCCCGTTATTTGCCGACGAGCTTTTTATATGCTTCGGCATCCAACAGCGATGTTGCCTCATCGGCCTTTGTCAGCTTCACCTTGACCATCCAGCCTTCACCATAGGGGTCCTTGTTCACAACCTCGGGCGTATCCTGGACCTTCTTGTTCACTTCCGTCACCTCGCCGGAGAGCGGCGCATAGAGGTCCGATACGGCCTTGACGGCTTCGATGGTACCAAATGATTTTCCCTGGGTGAGGCCGGCACCAACCGCCGGGAGTTCGACGAAAACCACGTCCCCCAGCTCGCCCTGGGCGTATTCGGTGATTCCGATAGTTCCAATCTTGCCTTCAACGCGAATCCACTCGTGGTCTTTTGTATACTTGATGTTGGATGGGAAGTTCATGCTTTCTGACTTTCACAATGTGTTACTGTTCGTTTTTCTTGTCCTTGAAATCAAATGTGTCGATGAAATTCGTATCTACATCCCCGCTGCGAAAACGTTCGTTCCGCATCAATTTCTTATGAAACGGGATGGTCGTCTGTATCCCCTCGATGACGAATTCGTCAAGCGCATAATACATTTTGTTGATCGCATCCTCCCGGTTGTTGCTTTTCACGATCAGCTTCGCAACCAGTGAGTCATAATAGGGAGGTATTTCGTAGCCGTCGTACGCATGTGTGTCGACTCTTGTCCCGAAACCGCCGGGGAAATGGAGCGTCACAATCTTGCCGGGCGATGGCCTGAAGTGGTGGTTCGGGTCCTCGGCATTGATTCTGCATTCGATGGCATGCCATCGAGGCTTCCCCGTGATCTTCTTGAGGCGTTCTCCTGCAACCGTTTCGATCTGCATCCTGAGAAGATCAACACCATAGACCTCCTCCGTGACCGGATGTTCCACCTGAATACGCGTGTTCATCTCCATGAAATAGAAGTTCTTCTGCTTGTCCAGGAGGAACTCGATGGTGCCAGCCCCCACGTATTTGACGCTTTTGGCCCCTCGAACGGCAGCCGCGCCCATGGCCTCACGCAGTTCCGGCGTTAATGCCGGCGAAGGTGACTCCTCAACGAGTTTTTGATGTCGCCGCTGGACGGAGCAATCCCGTTCTCCAAAATGCACCACGTTCCCGTGCCTGTCCCCCATCACCTGAATCTCCACATGGCGGGGGTTCTCGACATACTTCTCGATATAAACAGACGAATTGCCGAATGCGGTCTCGGCTTCATGGCTGGCTGTACGGTACGCGTTTTCGAGTTCCGATGCTTCCCGTACAATGCGCATTCCCCGTCCGCCGCCGCCTGCAGTCGCCTTGATGATAAGCGGAAATCCAATTTCCTGGGCAAAGCGCTTCGCCTCATTGAAACTCGCGATTACTCCATCCGAACCGGGGACAACAGGAACGCCCGCTTTCTTCATCGTCTCTTTCGCAAGCGCCTTGTCACCCATGGACGAAATCGCCTCAGGGCTGGGACCGATGAAGGTCAGGCCCGAAGTCGCACAGATCTCGGCGAAACCCGCATTCTCGGCCAGGAAGCCGTATCCGGGATGAACTGCGTCCGCGTTCGTGATTTCAGCTGCCGCCATGAGACGGGGAATATTCAGATAGCTCTCTTTGCTCGGAGGAGGTCCAATGCAGACAGCCTCATCCGCGAATCGAACATGGAGGGAATAGCGATCCGCTTCCGAATACACGGCAACGGTCTTAATTCCCAGTTCTCTGCACGTGCGGATAACTCGGAGGGCTATTTCACCCCGGTTTGCTATGAGGATTTTCTTGAACAATCGCTTTTTTCAGTGCGGATGGAATTCAGGATGGGTCGATGAGGAACAACACCTGATTGTATTCCACGGGCTTGGCATTTTCGACCATGATCTTTACAACCTTGCCTGCAATATCTGATTCAATCTCGTTCATCAGCTTCATTGCTTCAACAATACAAAGAACGTCTCCCTCCTTGATTTGTTGGCCGGCTTCAACGTACGGTTCGGCGTCGGGAGAGGGGGCGCGATAGAAGGTTCCAACGATCGGAGATTTGACCTCATGATACTGTTTTTCCGGCTTCGGCTTCTGTTCTGCCGGCGGTGCAGCGGCGGCTGGGGCGGGGGCTGCAGGCGGTGCGGGAGGATATTGAGCCGGAAGCGGAATCTGATAATTCGCCGGGAACGGCCTGCTCTTGGCGACTCGTATCTTCTTCCCCTCCTCCTCTATCTCAATCTCATCCACCTCACTGTTTTCCACGAGCTTGATGATCTTCCTGATATACGAAAGTTCCATGAGGGCTCCTTGGCTATGCGGATTTCACAGATTGACACGGATTTCGCAGATTCGAGCCTGGGCGTGATCAATTCTGTTCATCGTGTACGCCATCATTGAAAATGTACGAATCCGTGGAATCTGCGTGAATCCCTGCCTGTGTCTGAGAAACGACTTCCGCCAAAAAGCAGGGTCGACGACTCGACTCGTCGAGCGGACAGGCCGGCAGGCAGACGCGAAATCCGGTTGGTCTAGTTTTTAACGCGCTCCAAATATGCGCCTGACCGAGTATCGACGCGAACCACATCCCCCTCATTGATGAAGAGAGGAACGTTAACCGTCGCGCCTGTTTCGAGTGTTGCCGGCTTTGTCGCACCGGTGGCTGTATCTCCCCGGACCCCCGGCACAGTCTCGACCACGCGCAGTTCAACGTTGAACGGAATTGCGGCGCCAATCACATCCATGCCGACCATCATGAGCTGAACGGTCTCCCCTTCCTTCAAGAACTTCGCTGCCTCCCCCAAAGCCGCATCGCTCACCGGCATTTGATCGTAGGACTTCTTATCCATGAACTGGTAGCTGGCCCCGTCATGGTACAGGTACTGGAATTCCTTTTGCTCCACCCGGACTTCTTCCACCACCTCTCCCGCCCGAAAGCGGGTCTCAGTCACCCGTCCATTCCGGAGGTTTCGAAGCTTTGCCTGAACGAAAGCACGTAGGTTACCAGGGGTCCTGTGGATGAACTCATCGATCCGGTGCAGTTCCCCGTTGAACTTGATTACCATCCCAACACGAAACTCAGCAGTTGTTGCCATAAAATCATCAAAATCCGTTAGTTTTTGTCAAAAAATGATAGTTTTTTATCAAAAATGGGGTCAAAAGATACCCAATAGATTGTCGAATGTCAAGCATATTGCGACTCATCATCAAATAATGTCAATTCATCCCCAGAGGAGGGTTAACTCAAAAAGAATCAATCAGTTACCTTTGCAATTCCCTCTTGGGAATTATATACTTGACAAACCTTCTGAAATGTTGTATATTGGGGGTGTCACTTAGGAGAAAGCCATGACCCCCGATACCCCCAAATTCCGAAGCCTTCTGGATGTCACCAAGCGGTTCCCCGATGAACAGGCCTGCCGTGACTACCTCGCCAAAGCCCGTTGGGGTACCAGGACCGAGTGCCCTCACTGTCATTCCTCCGAGAAAATCTATAAGTTCCAATCGGGCAAACTGTACAAGTGCGGTTCCTGCCAAAAGCAGTTCACGGTCAAAGTGGGGACGATTTTCGAGGACTCCGCACTTCCCCTCCAGAAGTGGTTCATGGCTATTTACCTCATTACGGCTAACAAGAACGGCATTTCTTCCCTTCAACTTCATCGGGATATTGGCGTGACTCAAAAAACCGCATGGTTCATGCTTCACCGTATTCGTTATGCCATCCGTACGGATTCCGTGAACAAGCACCCCCTCTCCGGCACAA
>DATDRF010000097.1:0-2979 GCA_035291905.1 Bacteroidota bacterium | reverse complement strand
TACGTTCGTAACGGCTTGGGCCGAAACCCTTCCACCACGTTCTACCATTCCAAATACGGGAGTCTTTGTGGTCCCGCGTCCGCGTTTGTTTCCGAGTCCAGATTCGCTAGGGTTTCGCAATGTGCCTTTACGGGGCTTGCCACCAACATATGTTTCGTCAGCTTCGACTATTCCGTTCAACGGTTTGGAGGGCTTTGTTCTGACAGCGTAACGAATCCGATGCAACATGAACCACGCGGACTTCTGAGTAACTCCAATATCTTTCCCCAACTGAACGGAAGAGATACCCTTCTTGTGTGCGGTAATGAGATAGACAGCCATGAACCACTTTTGGAGGGGAAGGGCAGAATCTTCAAAGATGGTTCCAACGCGAACGGTGAACTGTTTTCGACAATCGGCACACTTAAACAGCTTGCCGTCGTTAATCCGGTAGATCTTGCGAACGCTTCCACAATGAGGGCATACGGGTTTTGTGCCCCATCTGGAGAATTCCAAGAACTCCCTGCAAGACTTATCATCAGGGAAGCGGTTGGCTACATCAAGGAGGTTGGTGAATTTGTTGGCTGTCTGTTTCAAGGTAGCATCCTTTCGGGATTAACGACACCAGCATGATACGACATTTTCTTGGGTTTGTCAAGTATATAATTCCGTTTTCTTTTACCTTTATTTTCTACGCTGAAGCTATCTTTCCCAATTTGCAATCTTCAATATTCAATTTGCAATTCGTAGTGCCCCCAACCCCTCGACCCTTCGATAAACTCAGGGTCGCTCGTGGTCCATCCGCGAAGTGCAACGTAAGAGATTCCCGCCAAAAGATGAAAAAGGCGGGCAGGCGAACCGGTGTACCGAGCTTGAAAAGCTCTCTCACCCTGTTATCCGATTGATTCCAGGAGCTTTTCTCACCCAGTTTAGTGCAGAGTGTTGGCAATGTGTTAGCAGATCGCGCGGACTTCTGCTGTGAGTTTGGTGTAATCTACAATGAATATGCCTACATTCGGGAAGTCAACGACCGAGAGACTCCATGACAGCATCTCCGGCTTCCCTCCGCGGATTTCTTCTTCTCGCCGATATTTCTGGCTACACTTCCTTTCTTTCGAGAACTGAGCTGGATCATGCGCACGAGATCGTTTCGGAGTTTGTCGAGCTCATCGTTAGTCGACTGACTTCAGTCTTCGACATCGTGAAGTTGGAGGGGGACGCTGTCTTTGCGCACATTCCACTCGGAACGCTCGAACGGAACGAGTTGATTCTCGAATCCATAGAAGACACGTATGCAGCATTCCGCAATCGGATCGTAACTGTTCGTCGTAAACGGTCGTGCAACTGCGCATCGTGTTCATCTATTCCGTCGCTTGACTTGAAATTTGTACTCCACTCTGGCGAATATGTTCAGCGCTCAATCGCGGGCAAACCCGATCTTCTCGGCAATGATGTCAACGTCATTCACCGACTTCTCAAGAACGGTGTTGTCGCTTCTACAGGATGGAAGGCATACGTGCTTATGACCGAGAATGCTGTATCGGACATGGGGATCGGTGCCTCTGAGATGGCACGTGGACGCGAAGAATACGAGCACATCGACCCGATCCTTACTTATTCCTATGATCTGCATCGCAGGTTAGAAGAAATGACCGCGGCTAGGCCCTGGCTCACCGAGGTTGCTGCTTCCGACTGGTCGTACAGCAAAAGAGTGAAGGCTCCCCCGTCGATTGTATGGGAATGGCTCAATGACCCGCTGAAGCGCGGATCGATGGACAATTCGACCATCTCACTTCAAACAAGGTCCCGTGGACGCATGGGTGAAGGTGCAGTGCTCCACTGTGCGCACGGCAAGAATGTCGAGAAAGAGGAGATCGTGGAGTGGAGGCCCTTCAGCTCATTTGCCTACCTTCATCACACTTCGATCGGGCCGATCCTGTTTGTTCACGACATTGTGCCCACGGACGATGAAGTGCGGCTTGATGTCCGTGTGAAGCTGAAACCGGAGTTGGCCATTCTCCGTCCATTTTCAAGGTCGATCGTAGCCATCCTGTCCAGAGCATTTTCCATGAGAAAGCAGTACGACGACCTTATTCGTATGGCGGCGGAGGACTGGGAGAAACGCACGGAATCTCATCAGCCGACGTGATTGGGGAAAAGAGGCTCCGTGGGCTTCGATCGGTTCAAGCTTGCCGGTGAATTTCCTCAGGAGAGAATGGAGTTCCTGTAATTGACTCTCACTGCGGGATTCGGTATGGTAAACAATGAGCAAGCTCATGAAGCAAATCCTGAAAAGGGCGATCGTGCTGCTGCTCCTTTGCGGCTACCTTCATGCGGGGGTCGTTGGACATTTAATCACCTGGACAGTGATAGATGGATGGTCCCGGAGCGAAGAACAGGTTTCGAAATCCAAGTCGACAATTCCAGCGTCAGCGAAGGTATACTGGACACAGCACAAGCATATCCCCTCCAGCGCCAAGACAATTTCATCCGCGGTCGCAGTGCTTCCTGCGGTTCACCCTTCCACGTCACTTCGTCCGCTCCGATACATCTTCTTCTCCTCCATGTGCGTTCCACTTTCGGTATGTGAGGTTACGACTCCGCCTCGCGCACCTCCTTCCCCTTCCGTATCTATGTAACTCTTTCTGCCGCTGATTCACGCCAGTATAATTCGGCTACAACTTCGTCTTTTTCATAAATCGAAACAGTCAGTCCAACAAGCTCATTGTGCCAAAGCACGGCCATGCGTGGGATGCGCCACGCTTTTCTCATTCATCAACTCCGTTGCATGGGAAGGAGAACAGCTTGTGACGACATAGAGCTGTAATTGTTGCCGTCATCTTTGTCATTGAAGTGACCGTACATCGTCATCGGGAAACATTATCGAATACCGACTTATGGGCAAGAAGCGTAGAATGAATATCGTGTGCGCCCTTACCTTCGACGCGGCCGAGGATGCAACCTTGGCTTCTGCTGCCTCACTTGCCAGGATGCTTTCGG
>DATDRF010000096.1:0-4443 GCA_035291905.1 Bacteroidota bacterium | reverse complement strand
TGAAATGGAATTCCGAGAACCTTCCTGTGATCAAAGAATTCCTCAAGGAATCGGCAGAAGAACACGATGCAAGGATGAGGTGGTGGCGCGAGGCGCGGTTCGGCCTGTTCATTCATTGGGGCCTCTATGCGATTCCCGCCGGAGAATGGAAAGGGAAGACGCAGTACGGCGAGTGGATTCGCCACAGCGCTCAAATTCCTCTCGAAGAGTATGACAAATTCGTCGACCGATTCAACCCCGTCCGGTTCAACGCCCGTGCATGGGTGCAAATGGCAAAAGATGCAGGAATGAGATACATCGTCATCACCTCAAAGCACCACGACGGATTTTGCATCTTCGATTCACAAGAAACTGATTTCGACGTCATGGCTACACCTTTTCAACGCGATATTCTGAAGGAGCTTTCCGAAGCGTGCAGCGAAGCCGGCATCAAGCTCTGTTTCTATCATTCGATCATGGATTGGCACCATCCCGATTATTTGCCGCGCAGGCCGTGGGAAGAGGGGATTCGTCCGGCCGAAGGGGCCGATTTCGGCCGGTACGTTGCGCACATGAAACGTCAGCTGAAGGAACTCACGACCAACTACGGACCACTCGGCGTGTTGTGGTTTGACGGGGAATGGGAGTCGACCTGGAATGAGAAGTATGGTTTGGATCTCTATCAATATGTGAGGGGTCTCCAGCCTTCAATCATCATCAATAACAGAGTGGGGGCCGGTCGCGAGGGAATGGCAGGCATTACCAAGGAGGGACAATTCGGCGGGGATTTTGGTACGCCGGAGCAGGAGGTGCCGGCGACAGGATTGCCGGGAGTTGATTGGGAAACATGCATGACGATGAACAACAATTGGGGATTCAACAAGAACGATCAGAACTGGAAATCGGCACAAGATTTGCTTCGTACTCTCACAGATGTGGCCTCAAAAGGCGGAAATTTTCTCCTGAATGTCGGGCCGACCGCTGAAGGTGTCTTCCCTGATACAAGTATCGAACGGCTGAAGCAAATGGGTGAGTGGATGAAGGAGAACGGCGAGACAATCTACGGCACCACAGCGAGTCCTTTTCGGTCGCTTCCCTGGGGAAGATGCACACAAAAGAAGATCGATGGCGGGTCGCGGCTTTACTTGCATGTTTTTGACTGGCCGGACGATGGAAAGCTCGTCGTTCCCGGATTGTTGAGCGAGCCAAAAAGAATCTACTCCCTGGCAGACAAAGAAATGAGAGCCCTCCGTTGGTCGAGAAACGAAGATGCCGTTGTCGTGACTTTGGAGGAACAATTCCGCAATCCGATCAATACCGTCATCGTTCTGGAGGTGAATGGGACTCCGGAGGTTGCAGATCCTCCTTTGATCTCGGCGGAGCATGATATTTTTATTGATCATCTCGACATTTCCGTAACCTCCAAGACAGCAGGCACTGAAATCCGATATACGCTTGACGGATCAATACCAACTGCCGGTTCACCGAAAGTCGACGGGCCGATCAGAATCTCTAAGAACTCAACTGTCACTGCTCGACTGTTTCTCAAAGGCAAACCGATTAGCGAAGCCTCAAGGTCAAAGTACGCGAAGGTAAGGCCATTCACCGGAATAACGTCTGTTCCTTCGAGGTCAGGAGTGGAGTATTCCTATTATGAGGGAGACTGGGATCGACTGCCGGATTTCCGAAGCCTGAAACCCTCAAAGACCGGCACCGTCTCCAATTTCGTTCTTACCCCCCGATCGAGCGAAGAGCACTTTGCGTTCGAGTATCGGGGCTACATTTCGGTGCCGACAACCGGGGTTTATGTATTTGCCCCAGGCTCGGATGACGGAAGCCGGCTCTATATTGCCGATTCGTTGGTGGCAGATAATGACGGTCTTCACGGGATGCAAGAAGTAAAGGGGGTCATTGCCCTCTCGGGCGGCTACCATCGCATCAGGGTAACGTTTTTCGAAAAGACGGGAGGGGATGGATTGAAGGTTTATTACAGCGGACCGGGCATTCAGAGACGGGAAATTCCGGATTCAGTGTTGTTTCACTGATAGGATTAACGAATCAACGAACCGACGAGTCAACGAGCCACCGAATCAACGAACCAGCGCCGCCGGAATTTCGGGCAGGGGGGGTGGGTGCCATCACGCGCGTTTATTTCACGACGACGGTATCTAAACTCCTAGACTTACGCTCAAGTCACAGGAGTGAAATACGGCATGAGCGTTGGGGGATTCGCGTTGCGGGACTTTAATTCCGGCGAACGATTCTCTTTGCTACTTTCTCTTCGAAGAGAAAGTAGATCTACGTTAGAGAATATTGGAGTTTGCACTAAAGGTCAGCAGTCTCCACAATCAATAACTAAGCGAAAGTTCTCCTCATGAGAGTTATCTTACTCATTGCCTTGTTGGCAGCAGGAAGCATCATGTTAGCCCAACCATCACACAATCCGCCTTTGATTCCGAAGCCGGCCGCTATGGTCTGGAACGAGGGCGTTTTCACGTTATCGGCGAAAACAAAGATCATCGCGGAGAGAAGAGAGTTCATTGCGGACACGGAAGCATTCAACGATCTTCTGAAGAATGCGAATCGTTTCACGCTTCAGGTTTCACGCGGGAAGGCCTCGAAAAATGCCATCGTTCTTGCAAAAGACACTTCCCTGGCGGGAGAGGCATATAAGCTCAGCATTACAAAGGATCAGGTCAGGATTTCAGGAAACGGTTCGGGCGTGTGGTATGGCTTGTTGACGCTTCTCCAGATGATACCGCCGGACGCGAAACCTCCGTTCAAGATCCCTTGCGTGGAAATTCAGGACAAGCCCCGCTACCAGTGGCGCGGGATGCATCTCGACGTCGGGCGCCATTTCTTCCCTGTCGACTTTGTCAAACGTTATATCGATTATCTCTCGATGTACAAGATGAATACATTCCACTGGCATTTGACGGAGGATCAGGGGTGGAGGATCGAGATCAAGAAGTATCCGAAGCTGACGGAGATCGGCGCATGGAGAAACGGATCGATGATCGGCCCTTACAGCGCCCAGCAGTTCGACTCGATTCGGTACGGCGGATACTACACGCAGGATCAGATTCGTGAGGTCGTTGCATACGCGGCCAAGCGGCATATCACAATAGTCCCCGAGATTGAAATGCCCGGCCATTCTACCGCCGCGCTGGCGTCCTACCCGTGGCTCTCATGCACGGGCGGACCGTTTGAAGTGGGAAAGGCGTGGGGAGTGTATGAAGATGTCTACTGCACGAAGGACTCCGTGTTTGATTTTCTCGAAGACGTGTTGGAAGAAGTAGTTCCACTCTTTCCCGGAAAATACATTCACATCGGCGGTGATGAATCTCCCAAAGCGAGATGGAAGGTGTGTCCGCAGTGCCAGGGTGTGATCAAGAGGGAGGGATTGAAGGACGAGCATGAACTGCAAAGCTATTTCATCGGCCGGATCGAAAAATACCTGAATGCCAAAGGAAAGCAGATCATCGGCTGGGATGAGATTCTGGAGGGAGGATTGGCCCCGAATGCCGCGGTCATGAGCTGGCGTGGAATAGAGGGCGGCATTGCGGCAGCGAAACAAAAACACAATGCCGTCATGACGCCCGGTTCCCATTGCTACTTCGACTATTATCAGGGAACACCTGCGTACGAACCCCTCGCGATCGGCGGATACACGACCGTCGAGAAGGTCTACTCGTACGAGCCGACCCCGGAAGATCTCTCTCCGGAAGAACAGAACTACATCCTTGGCGCGCAAGGAAACATGTGGACCGAATACATGACCTCTCCGGAGCATGTGGAGTACATGGCTTTTCCCAGAATGGCGGCGCTGGCCGAAGTCGTCTGGAGCCCGAAGGGTCAACGAAACTATGACGATTTCCGTCCCCGCCTCCTCGGTCATTTCAAGCTTCTCGACCGCTTCGGAGTGAACTATTCCAAGGCGATCTACGAAGTGAAACTGGCCGTGAATCGGGCCGAGAACGGGATCACCGTTGCACTTTCATCGGCATTTGATTCGTCCGGCTTGCGCTACACCCTCGACGGATCCGAACCGACGGCCGCCTCTTCCCGCTATACGCAACCCATTCTGCTGATAGAGTCCTGCAATCTCAAGACGGCGTACTTCGACGGAGAGGTCCCGATTGGTAAGATTGTCACGCAGCCATTTGCCTTTTCAAGATCCACGGGCAAGGAGATCTCGCTGGTTACACCTCCGGATCAACGGTATCCGGGAGTCGGTGCGTTTACCCTTGTGGACGGGATTCGGGGCGACACAGCGCGATACACACAGAACTGGCTTGGTTGGCAGGGGCCGGATATGGAGGTTGTGATCGATTTGGGAAAAACCGAAACGATCTCAAAAGTTTCACTCGGCATCGTCAACGCCGAGGCAAGCTGGATCCATCCGCCAAAGAGTGTGAGTGTGTTTGTTTCGAGTTATGGATCGGATTTCATGCTCGCGAAAGA
>DATDRF010000095.1:0-6396 GCA_035291905.1 Bacteroidota bacterium | reverse complement strand
GACCGGGGTGACGATAAAAAGCGCAAAAGATGCAGTCGATGTTGCAGACGTTGGTGTAGTTCGGATTCGTATCGACGACAAACGTGACCCACGGTTTGGGGTTTTTTCTAAACCGCACTCCGTTTGCCGCGTCGCCCAGGTCGAGCAGCTCCGCGTTGCGAAGAAGAAATACCCCCTCCTTTTTCGTCAACCGTTCACCCGAACGCACCTTATCGTAGAGAGCTTCCAATCGCATGGTTTGCCTAGAGTGATATCTGGTATCCGAGAGACTTCAGTTCCTTCATAATGCCGAGGCTGGCTTCTTCCAGTTTCACCACGATAGGCCGCACGACGATTCCCGGCACATTCTTCGGGAAATTCACATCGGTCATATGGAGCACCGTCACGTGTCCCGCGCCGAGCTTGCCGACAAAGTGTCCGAGCTCGAACATGGCATAGGCCATGTCGTCGGAATTGAAGACAAAGAAGGCACACTGGATGTCGTTGCTGTGAGAAATCCTCTCGAGGGAAAGCATTTTCCCATGCTCGCGGTTGAAAGCAACTTCCTCAAGGCCGATTTCCGAAAGGAACTGCGAGAGCTGCAGACGAAGCGGATCTGTTGCTTCGCCAATGACGTACACTTTCTTACCTCCGCCTCCGGCTGCTGCGGGCTTTGAGGGAGCCGGTTGAGCCGCCGCGGGCTTCGGGGGCGGCTTGAGGACTCGAGCCCCGCCGGTTTCTGCCGAGGTAACCCCTGCTGCGGGGGCTGCCTGCGGCGCGGCTGCGGGAGATCCGCCGCCTGCCAATTCCGGCGATGTCTTTATCTTCTCGTACAGGTCTTTTAACTGATTGACGATGAGCTGTGCCGATGCCTGGAAGAAGAATCCGCCATTGGCGTCGCCCGTAATCTTCGCCTTGTAGGAAAACCCGATGGGTCCGATCTGCTCCAACGTCTCAAGACACTTCTTCCTCCACTCAAGATACTTGTTCTGCTGGCGGGCATTGTATCCTGAGACCTCAAACCCGCCGAGGGGAACAAGATGAGTCCCCTGCTCGAGAAGCTGTTCTATGGTTGTCAAAAAGTTACCGGCCATCGCCTTGCGCAATAGGAATTCGTGATTCTTCAAGGAGCGATTCGAACATCCGAAGCGCATCCTGTTCACGCTCCCCGAGCCTATAGTTGAATCCTGCGAGATATTCTGCGGACTCGGATGGGGACAGGCCTATGCGTCTGGCATGCAGATTGCCGACATGCTCAAACTCTGCCTCCCCTCGTTCGAGGGCGTGAGCTATGATTTCATTTAATTCATTTTTTTCTTCTTCTGCCAGCGATTTCTTTGCTGCCCAAACGGCAAACACGAACGGGAGCTTTTGCCACTCATACCATTCTTTGGCCAGGTCGTAGACAATCTCAAAGCCACGCAGCCCTTTCTTTGTATGGTGCAACGCTTCGTCGCCTATCAAGAGGACCGCATCGAATTTGTCGAGGTCGTTCACCCCGCTGTTCATCCGGCGCAGGTCGGCACGAACGCCGTATCGTTTTTCCAGGAGGAGCCTGAGAAGGAGAACGGACGTCGCAGTATCGTCAGTGACGCCGATGGTCTTCCCGTCAAGATCCAGCCAGCCGTGGTTGGAGAAAAGCATCACGCTCCTGACCTGATCCCTCGTGGCAATTCCATAGTGGAGCGGCTCCAGCAGCTCACGCTGTGCCAGAAAATCTGCCACCGAGAAGAGGCCCGCATCGATCTGACCTTTCCGGGAAAGAACTCCCATTCTCCGGGGAGTTATCGGCAACACCTTGAATCGACGCTGCTCGAAGTGAGCATAAAAAGGGACGGAGTTCAGATAGGGAATCTTCCCCACGATATTCTCACCGTGGACGTTCAGGGGATTGTAGTACACATCCCGTTCGACAGGAATCTTTCCCGCGTCCCGAATGAGTTTCACCAGATGATCTTTTGCCAGCTTCATAGGACTCACGGCCCCGGCATCGTGGGCAATTTTCTCGCCCCCCACGGTTCCGTCCATATCGTCGGCTCCAAAGTGCAGGGCGACGGAGGCAACCTCTTCTGTCAGCATGACCCAATACGCCTTGATATGCGGAACGTTGTCAAGCATAAGCCGGGAAACGGCAACCATCTTCAAATCGTCGATCGCTGATGTGAACCTGTTACTCGGCTTGATGCCGGTATCGCCGGGCTGGAACGCGAGCGGGATGAAGGAGAGAAACCCTTCCGTCTCGTCCTGCGCCGTGCGCAGCCTCAAGAGGTGCCGGACCCGCTCTTCCATCGTCTCTACGTGACCATAGAGAATCGTACAATTGCTCGGGATTCCTAATTTGTGCGCGGCACTATGCACTTCAAACCACGTCTTTGCCCCTATCTTTTGATTAAACAGAAGTTTCCGAACCCTCTCGGAAAAGACCTCTGCACCTCCGCCCGGCATCGTCCGCAATCCTGCATCCTTCAACTGAATAAGGACCTCTTCGATCGGAAGGCGGAACTTTTTATGGAAGAAGTCGATTTCCACGGCCGTGAACGCTTTAATGTCAGCGTTGGGTGCGTGGGCGCGGATCCGCCTCAGCATGTCGAGATAATACTTCCATTCCCAGTCGGGATGGAGTCCACCTGTGATATGCACCTCGTGAATCTCCGGCGTCAATTTCGCGAGGATTTCCTCTATCGTCATTTCGTATGAGTCGGGACTCCCCTCCTTCGTCGCGAAATCGCAGAATTTACAGGCAAGCACGCAAACGTTCGTCGGTTCGATCTTCTGATTCAAGACGTAGTACACGGCATCGCCGCTACGCTGACGCTGCATTGCATGCGCCATCTTCCCGATAGAGAGAACATCAGGCGAATGAAAAAGAGTCAACCCATCATTCAGGTCGAGACGTTCGCCCCTGAGAACTTTCTCCCATATCGGGGGGAGATTCTTGTCTCTGAAATGTATCGTGCTATTCATTCAATCGTTCCAAAACTCATTCCAGCGGCGGTCAACAGACCGTACGATTTTTTCATCCATAACCAACGCCTCGGGATATCCTTTCTTCCACGTTGCGTCGATTCCCATCACTCCTTTGTAAACAGGAGATATCCCGATGAGTTTCTGTTCCGTGAAGAGGATGTCCCGTTCGCAGTCAAACCGGGTGAAGACCCCCCAGAGATAATTCTCCCTATCCCGAATATCCACATCTTCGCTGACCGCCGCGATGATCTTCAGGTGCCGAAGCTCTTTCCTTTGGACGAGCTTGTCGATGATCCTCTTTCCGTCACCAGCGACCTTGACGAGGAGAAGCGTATCATCCACAACCGCAGCATCGATGATACGCCTGTCGAACCTTCTGATCTCCCTTTCATCGATACGTGCCGCCTTCTTCTCCGCCGGGGGCCTTGTTTTGCGGGTCGCGTCAACGATCATCTTGCTCCCCAGCTCCATGGTGAAACTCGTGAAATCCAAGGTATCAAGAGGAACTTTCGGGAGAAGCACGTAATCGAAATGTGGGTCGAAGTTTTCCTTGATCTCTCTTACGACAGCCTGCCAGTTTTGCGGATCGACGTGTTCCGAAACGAGAATCAGGCATTTCGTTAACGACAACTGCCCTGTGCCGAGCAGACCGAATGCCGCCTTCATCGCCTCTTTGTGATAACGCTCCTCAACCGAAACGACAAGCAGGTTATGAAATCCTGCCTCGTAGTATGCCCAAACCGCCTTCACCTCTTTGTGGATCAACCTCGCAAGTGGACCGAGGATGAGCTGCGTCGCATCGCCCAGAAACTTGTCCTCCATGGGCGGAATCCCGACAACCGTCGCCGGATAGATGGGGTTCTTCCGATGCGTAATCGTGCGCAGGTGAAACACTGGAAACAGAGCCGCGTGAGAATAGTGTCCGAAATGATCTCCGAACGGCCCCTCTTTTCTGCGCTCATCGACTGGAACGACGCCCTCAAGAACAAATTCCGCCGCAGCAGGAACAGAGATTGAAACGGCTGTTCCTTTTGCAAACTTGGTCGGGCTTCCGCGCAGAAACGCGGCAAAGACCGCTTCGTCCATCCCCTCAGGAAGAGCGGCTATCGACGCAAGCATGAGAGCGGGATCGGTTCCAAGTGCTACAGCCACCTCAAGATCCTGCCTGCGTTGTTCAGCCCGGTGATAGTGAAATCCTCCGCCCTTCTGAATCTGCCAATGCATTCCCGTTTCGCGCGGACCGAAGACATGCATCCGATACATTCCAATGTTGCGCTTGCCGTCATCCGGACCGTACGTGACCACTTCTCCCTGCGTAATGAAGCGTCCGCCGTCTTTGGGCCAGCATACCTGGATTGGCAAGTCATCGAGGGTCAGCTGAGAGACGACTTCCTGCGAGATTGCCGAGGCAACCGACGCCTGGCGCGCCCTCAGCGCTTTTCCGATCATGCTTCTCGACTTCCAGACCGCAGAAAGCTTTGGAGGCATCATTTGTTCGGCGAAGCCGATCAGTTCGAGCCCGATCTCCTCGGGATCACGACCGAGCGCCATGTTGATGCGATTCTGCGATGCATAGACATTGACCGCAAGCGGAAATCGGCACCCTTTTACATTTTCAAAGAGCAAAGCCGGCTTTTGTTCCTGCAAAGCCCGAACCGCAATTTGCGTTACCTCGAGCCTTGAATCGACCTGCGCCGTGATTCTCCGGAGCTCTCCCCTGGATTCCAAATGTCGAACAAACTCTCCGAGTGCTGGAAAGACCATGGGAGACCTATTCAAGCTCCCCTGCACGCCATCCTCTGGATTCCCGCGCCCCTATGACCCCGAGAACCTTGTCGACAAACCCGTCGACATACTCATCGACATTCTTCGGCACAAAATACAGAGGCGGCGAGATTGGCATGATGACAACGCCGTCATGTGAGAGCTTTGCGCATTGGTCGAGTGTGAGGCTCGACAGCGGCGTTTCTCTTACACACAAGACCAGTTTGTAGCGCTCTTTGAGAGCCACCTGTGCTGCGCGTGTAATAAGTGTATCCCCGATACCGGATGCTATCTTCCCCAGCGTCGAGGTCGAACACGGAAGAATCACAAATGCATCGAAACGGTTCGACCCTGATGCAATAGGCGCAGACAGGTCGTCGTCTGAAAATTGTTTCTTCACGTGCCCCGCGAGATCCTTCTCCGTGATTCCCAGCTCGTCTTTCAGGAGAACCTTCCCCCACTTGCTCACCACAAGGAACTTATCCCCCGGACATTGTTCAAGAAACCGACGGGCGTACACGGCACCGGAAGAACCCGTAATGCCGACGATTGTTCTCATCCGAAGTACACCCAGCTAATAACCATTCCTAGAACTGCAAAACCGACGATAGCATTAATCTTGAAAAACGCGAGCTCCACGTCGCTCGATTTCTTATGCTCAAGATACAGCAGGAAACCGGACACAAGAAGGAAAAGGAACGACCCGACGGCCTTGACATACAAAGCGAACAGTGTGACAAGAACCGCGAAAGCAGCAACGTGCAGAAATCCCGATATTCGGAGCGCCCTCATTTTCCCGTAACGGGCGCTGAATGAATAGAGGCTCTCCTCCCGGTCAAACAACTCGTCAAGGGTGGAGTAGATGATGTCAAACCCGGCCACCCAAAGAAGCGTGAACAACGTGAGAAGCACCGCCGGAAGGATGTTATCGAAAGACTGTTGTACGGCGAACCAGCCCCCCAGAGGAGCCATCGCGAGACCAAGTCCGACCCCAAAATGAGCGAGCGGCGTAAACCGCTTCATATACGGATAAGCGGTGAAGATGAGAAGCGGAATCGGCGAGAGAAGGAGACAAAAGGTGGAGATCATTGCGGCCGAGACGAGATAGAGCCCGATTCCAGCCAGGAGGATGAGAGAACCTTCAGTCATTGTCAATCTGCCGCTGGCGAGCTCGCGCTGAGCTGTCCTCGGGTTACGCCGATCTATCTCCCGATCAATGATCCGGTTCAGGGCGAGAGCGGCGGTTCGCGCACCCACCGCAGCGGTCAATACCAGCAAAAGCAGGGATGGCCCGGGGACTTCCCTGGCGGCCAAGAAAACGCCGCTGTAGATAAGAGGAAGCGAAAAAAGGGTGTGCTCAATCTTGATGAAACTCAGAAAATGCTTCAACTTGGCCAAGAAAATAACCTCTGGGGAGTCAATTATCGTAGTTTGATAATATACCCCAAAAATGACATGGATGCAAGATTGCGGTAGTGCTCGAAACTTGAGCACTACCAAAATTGCGGTAGTGTATCAGTTGGATTGAAAGTTTCAACGCAAAGGACGCACCACTGCCCATGATTGAGACGAATGGAAGAAAAGGTTGTACGAAAGGAGGGTTACCGAACGACGCTTCCCGTGGGAAGATTGTCCTGAACCGTAACGACGGAAACCGTACCGTCCGGAGCGTTCACGGCAAGGAGC
>DATDRF010000094.1:0-44072 GCA_035291905.1 Bacteroidota bacterium | reverse complement strand
TGAAAAACAAGGTGCTGTCGGAGCAGACTGCCGTGATCGATGCAATTTGTAACTTTCTTTATTTCTTCTATATTCTCGTGTCCTTCCTCTAAAACGCCGATCCAATATCTTTCACTATTACCGGAGGAACTATGCGTAAGCAAATCCTTGCTACCTTGTTGCTCGTACTGAGCTATGGAGTTCTCTATGCCCAGGATCATCCCTACAAAGTTGTTTTCGACCTGACGAGCAAAGACAGCCTGAGCCAGCTGGCGGCAGTACGCTGGGCAAAAGGAGTGGCGTCATCAAATCCCAACGCCGAGGCGGAGGTTGTCATGTACGGAAAGGGGTTCGAACTCGTCATGCCGGAACGATCGAATGTCCTGGAAGAGGTAAGGGAGGTCATGAAGCTTCCGCGGGTAACCTTCACGGCTTGCGAGGCAGCTTTGAGAAACAACAAAGTCGACAAGAAACAGCTTCTCGAAGGAACACACACAGTGCCCGACGGCATTTACGAAATTGTCGCAAAGCAGCGGCAAGGATGGGCCTACATCAAAGTGGCTCGCTGAGGAGGTATCGCGCAGTAACCGTTCGAACCTCAATGACTCCATGAGAGGCAGAGCATTCATATGGCCCTTCATCGCCTTGCTCATATTGGGAAGCGGTGGTGATCTCCCCGTCCAGGATCCCGCTCCCGACGGCCTGAGCTGGAACATCCTCGTTCCGGATTCTTCATCCATGGCACGAGCCTGGGAATTTCCCCGCAGCCCTCTGACGGATACCATGGAGCTTGACGCACAAATGGCCGCAAGAGTCCGACGCGGATTCCTCCTCTTCACGAGAACCTCCGAACTCTCTGCTCACCTGACCGGCGGGACAATGACATGCAACAATTGTCATCCCAACGGAGGCCAGCGCGAGAGGGCGATGCCTCTTGTAGGAGTGGATCGTGTCTTTCCGGAATACAATAAACGCGCAGGCCGCGACTTCACCCTCGAAGAGCGGATCGTCGGGTGTTTCATGAGAAGCCTCAATGCCACGGGAACCGCGGGCCAAAATGTCGCTGTTCATCACGAGAATGAACTGAACGGTGCGACTCTGTCCCCGGAAAGCGAGGAGGTCGGTGACCTTGTGGCGTACATCAAATGGCTCTCATGGAACCGTGACATTGATGCCACACTTCCCTGGCGCGGGCACAATCAGCTGCCGGCATCTTCCCTCCTGAAACTGGACCAGCTGAATCCGAAGCTCGGTCGGGCGCTTTTCCTCGAGAAGTGTTCGAACTGCCACGGGGAAGACGGTCAGGGAATCTACATCGGCGATAAACGGCCGGGACCGCTGTGGGGGAGAAATTCGTGGAACGACGGAGCGGGAGCGGCGCGCACCTATACGCTTGCAGGGATGATCCGTTACTGGATGCCGTACATGAATCCGGGAAGCCTTACAGATGAGGAAGCCCAGCACATCGCTGCGTTCATCACGTCGCAGCAAAGGCCAGGCTTCCCTTTCAAAGAGAAGGATTATTTGAAGGAAAAGATTCCGCCGGACGCCGTCTATTATAAGCAGCTCTACAGCAAGAACCCCTTCACTTCACAATAACTGCCTACAGCGGCTTAACCTGCCCAACAATACGTGCAGCCTCGCTCCTGAGCACGATTGACGGCGATTACGCCCGAAGGAATAATCTGAACCCCCGGGAACACTCCCGATACCCACTCCTTCTTGCACTCTTCAGCCGACATCTTCATTTTTTCGGCTGCCATCTGGCTGTAGACCGTCAGCGCCATATCGCACACGCCGACGAGGACGCCGCTGTCAAGGAGCTCATTGAGCCCCATTCCGGGCAACGGGAGCGTGTTCGGCTGGGGTTTCCAGAAAGCGTTTCGAACGGAGGGCGTCGTCGTCCCCCAATCGTGGACATGGAACATCTCGCCGAATTTGTATTTCGCCCACAAACGATCCTCCATTGCCAGAGGAATGGAATCGTGTCGAAGGACGAGAACGGCTGTGCATTCGGATTCGGGCACACCCAGTTGTTTGTTTGACATGAGAAAGACGCGCGACCAGGCAAGTGGCATCCCGTTGTCGGGCATCATTGAATCGAACACCTGCTTGTGCTTCCCCTTGATCCTGCCAAGCCACTCTTCGAACGACTTTTCGTCGGGCAACGGTGAAACGGGCTCTGCCGCCAGCGTCAGGGGATCTGCTAGAGATGCAAGGCCCATCGTTGCAGCACCTGCAGCCAGCCTGCCGAGAAATTGACGCCGACCGGGAAAATCATTTTGATTATGCATGGTACAACCCTCCTTGTGGTGAGTGATAGGACTGAAAGAGCCAACGACGTCCGAGACAGCACCGTACTGGCGCTGTGTCGTACAAATCGGTATCAATCGTTCTCGAGAATCGGCGTTTGTGAGGAAGGCACCTGGTCTCTCTCCCCGAGACTCGGCACCGGCGCTAACAGTAAAGGATTTCCCCCAGAGATGCAAGGGGGGGGGGCGGAGCCCTTGATACTATCCCATTATCACGGTAACGCTTATCCGGCTACCCTTCGGCTGAACCGGGATCGATCCGATTACCCTATTGCCATTCACAACGATTTCTCTTACCCCTTTCTCAACACCATGGGGGTTTTTTACCTTGATCTCAAACGTAGCCCCGCGCCATTGGCGCACCACTTCGAACTCGCGCCAGTCTTGAGGGACGCACGGGTCAATGGTCAGTCCGTTGTAACCGGGCCTAATACCGAGGATCCATTTTGTCGCAGCTGTATATGACCATCCCCCGCTTCCTGTGAGCCACGGATGCCTCGCCCGGCCAAATGCTGTGTGATCTTTTCCTATGATGAATTGACAGTATGAATATGGCTCAGTCTGTCGGATTTCGATCATGTCGTTTTGATTGTACGGCAGGAGCGCGTTGTACAGCCGCATTGCGAGGGTTCCCCGCCCGAGCTTGCACTCGGCAATGATCGCCCATGGATTGGGATGACTGAAAATGGATCCGTTTTCTTTTATCCCTTTGTATACTCTCGTCAGGTACCCTATGTCATCATTCGGCTCAGAGTACGACGGCCAAACAAGATGAAGCCCATAGGGCGACGCGAGGTATTTATGAACGGCATTCATCGCCTTGATTGCTCTGTCGCCGGAGGAGGTTCCCGAAAACACCGCCCAGCTGTTGCTTTCAAGGAAGATCTTTCCCTCGGGATGTTCGCTCGTACCGATCTTGATCCCCTTTTTTGTTATCCCGCGGATATACCATTCACCGTCCCACAGCTCGCGTTCGCACGCCTCGCGAACCTTCTCGGCGGCTGAGCGGTAGTGTGCTGCGTCTTGTTTCCTTTCGAGGAACTCCGCCAGAACAATGAATTCCTTCAATGCCCAGAAGTGCATGAAGGATACCATTGCGCTTTGTCCTCCTCCCAGATTCAGACAATCGTTCCAATCGGCCCGAAGCCCAAGGCAAATGCCATTCGACGCAACCTGTCGCGCCGAGAAGTCCAGGGATCGCTTCACGTGATCGTAGACAGTCGCCTCCCCACTGTCGGCAAACGGAATCACTTCGTCAAGGAACGCGTTATCACCGGTCTCTTTCACGTACTCGCAAACCGAGCCAACGATCCAGAGGGCGTCGTCGGAGCAGACATCTTCGATTCCATGAATGATGTCCTTTGGATTCTGGGTCGGAACCACAGTGGGCAATTTGACGCCGGGCAATCTGTCCTGCTTCCGCTTGAAAATTTCCGGATCGAACAGATGCAATCCGTACCCTTCGGATACCTGACCCTGCAGTAATTCGATGATCCGCTCCCTGCATTTGCAGGCATTGGTATGTGGAACTGCCATGACATCCTGCGAGGTATCCCTATAGCCCAATCCCGTGCGACCCCCCACCTCAATGAACGACGCAAAGCGCGACCACACCACACACGTTTCCGCCTGGAAAAGCGTCCACGTGTTGATCATCGTATCCAGTCCCCTGTTCGGCGTCCGACACTGGAGTGCACGAAGCTTCTTGTCCCAGTACTCCCCAAGATCCTTGAATGCGTGATCGACATTCGCCGGCACACTGTACTTCCGACGGATTTCCCGTCCTTTCGGACGGTCTCCTACTCCGAGCATGAAAATGACGCGTTGCTCATCACCAGCCTTCAGAAGCAATCTCTTGTGGAGGGATCCGCAGTGGTTGCCTCCGAGCTCGGCCGAATTGCTGCAGGTCCCGGCCTCGACGGCAATCGGATTTGTTTCAGTTCTGTAGGGTCCGATAAATCTGTCCCGAACGCAGTCATGGGAATCCGGCTGGAAGCTCGAAGTGAAAAAATGGTAGGTCCACGGCTCATAGAAGAAATCGTACTCAATGATGCCATCTGCGTAATTCGAACCGCTGGCGTAGAGCGACATCTGAAGATTCTGATTGTCGATTTCTATGTGATGGTATGAGAATTCGCAGTACGAAAAGACAGAGAGTTTCCTCGCCTTTTTTCCCCGATTGGCAATCTTCACGTCCCATAGTTCCACGTCGTCGGATCGGGGAATAAAGACCAGTTGCTCAGCCTCAATGCCGTCATACGAGACCCGGAACTTTGAGTACGAAAGTCCGTGCCGGCATTCATACTTCGCCTGTTTCAGGTCTTTGCCGACCGGCTGCCACGAAATGGACCAGTATTCTCCGGTCTCATCATCTCGGAGGTACACATAGTGACCTGGTCGGTCCAATGGGACTCCATTCGGCCGGAAGCGTGTGATCCGGTGGTGTTCGGCGGATTTGTAGAAAGAGTACCCACCCGCATTGTGCGAAAGGACCGTGCACATATTTTCGACGCCGAGATAGTTCGTCCACGAAACCGGAACATCGCAGCGATCAATGACATACTCTCTTTTTTCATCATCAAAGAATCCGTAACGCATCGAAACTCCTTTGTTCTCAATATCAGTTTACCTCTTCTTCGCATCTGCTACCCTGCAACGGCCTTCAGTGCAGACCATTGTTCCTCATTCATGCTCTTCAGCTCAAATAACACTATTCCGCTTGCACCCGCCGCAAGCGATTCTGTGAATGCAATCTCAATTTCCAATGGTTTCAGGGACGGGACAAACAGTCCGCTGTAGAGAGGTCTCGGTCTTTTGAGTTCCTGAATTTCCTTGCGTATGGAACCTGCAATCCAATGAACATCCTGGTTGTAAAAACTGTGATACAACATTGGCATGAAACAATCGAGATCCCACCTGCTCCACTCCTGCCGTACGTGTTCCCAATTAGGAAATACTGCCGCGGAGATTACCTTTCCGTATTTTCTGGCCGCGTGAACGAGTTTCTGATTTACCAGGTTTGTGACACTGTCATATCGGAACTGACGCCACTCTCTATTGGCAGAGGGATCGACAAGATCAATCAGCGGATCGATACCCGTGCCGGCTTTGAATTGTTCTCTGCAGGTTTTGCAGTAGCAGTAGTCGTACTCAGGATATTCTTTGTCCTGCACGATGTTGTATTTTGGCTGAATTCCCGGTGCGAGAATTACGTCGGGGAGACGAACATAGTCCAGATGGACTCCGTCTATTTCACTGATTCTTGCAAGCGACTCAACATTCCCGCGGATGAACTCCCGGGCCTCTTCATTGCTTGGGCACAGGAACTTGTAGTAATCGACATAGGCCGGCTTCTCACATGCCAGCTCTCCTTTTCCATTGACTGCATACCAGTTGGGATGGGTCTTGACGATGGATTCAACATTACACGGCATGGTCCACAACCACGTGTGCAATTCTAATCCCATTGATTTGCAAAGCGGAAGCAGAATACTCAGGAGGTCTTCTTCAACGGGGAATCGGTCCGTGTCATAAAATGCCGTTCGGCCGTTGTACACTTCAACAACAAGGGCGTCGATCCCGCATCCCTTCGCTGTCTCAAGTTTTTCTTTCCAGTAATCGACTTTGTTTCCTTTTACCGGGACCACCCAGGCCCAGTTTTTCGAGGATGGTCGACGCTGGAATATCCGGCATGCTGTCAACTGGCCCAACGCCAAAGAGACAGCCCCAATGCCAAGGGTTCGTATGATCTCTCTCCGCTTCATCGTTGCTGTGCTTTCCTAAGTCCTCTGAAAAAGCTGCTCTCCGCAAGATCACATCAGATCGACTCTTCTGTCTCTCTGAACGGGACCAGCCACGTGACGAGGAACGACGGAATCGTTGCTATCATGACCCATAGAAAGAAATCTCTGTATCCGAGAAAATCGCTCACCCAGCCGCTGATCATCGACGGAATCAGGAATCCAACCTGCATTAAGGATGTGGCAAACGCGTAGTGGGCCATTTTGTATTTGCCTGGCGCAATCTGCTGCATCATAAAGAGCGTGAGCCCGACAAAGCCGAATCCGTAGCCGAAGTATTCCAACACGACCAGCGCGGTAATTGTGAAGAAATCCACGGGCTGGGACATCGCCATAAATGTGTAGACGGCAAACGGAATGTTGAAGAAAGCGCACAGAACAAGGAGTGCCTTCCGAAGTCCGCGGTTGGCCGTAAAATACCCTGAGAGAACTGATCCCAGGATAAAAGCCAGCGGGGGGAAGAATCCGTAGAGGACCCCGATCTCTTCCGTCGAAAGTCCCAATCCACCCTGTTCGCGTGCAGCGCGCATGAAAAGCGGTACGATCTTGATCGCTTGTCCCTCGGCGAATCGATAGAGAACAAGAAAAATGATCGCCCACAAGACATACTTCTTCTGAAAGAAGGTGACAACAACATTCCAGAACGTGGAAATTGTTTCTTTTGTTGTTTTTACCTCGCCTGATTTCCCGCCTGTGGGAAGAAAATACCAATGATACACGCTCATGGCGAGCAATATCCCGCCGAAACAACCCATGACGACAGTCCACGCAGCCACGACCCCCATCGTCGTCTCCAGCCGCCCCGCGAGAAAAACAAAGGCGCCCTGAGAGAGCACCTTGCCAACGTTGTAAAAAGCCCCTTGCCATCCGACATACTGCGCCTGTTCTTTTTCGCTGAGGACATTGATGTAGACACCATCGGCTGCCGTATCATGAACGGCAGAGTTGATCGCAACAAGGCCGAAGAAAATCAACGTCCATGTAAAATACGACGACAGGTTAAGGGAGAGTGCAAGAAGTCCGAATGAGATGCCGCCAAGGAATTGTGTCGCCAGAACGAAATGCTTCTTCGTCTTGAACATTTCCAGCAACGGTCCCCAAAGAGGTTTGAGCGCCCAGGGGATTGCGACAATACTTGTGAAGAAGGCAATCTGTGTATCAGAAAGACCAAGGCTTTTGTACATCAGAACAGAAACAACATTCACAACAACGAAGGGCAATCCTTCCGCCGTGTAGAGAGTCGGCACCCACAGCGCCGGGTGACGTTGTTTCGAGTCATTGATGCTCATCGGTATTTCTCTCCCTTTTGTCCGAAGAAGGTTTGTACTTCACGGCGGCATCCGTTTTTTATTCACGCCTCTCGTTGGTCGCGGTATTCGAAATCCGTTTGTTTCGATGAGCAGTGTACAGTTGCCAGGAGAAGAGAATTCACGGCCGTAAAGGAGACGGGAAAGTATGAAAGAACAAAACACGGGAGGCACTATTTGAAGTGCCCCCCGGTCTTGTTTTTTTTGAAGACATTACTTCAGCAACACGAGCTTCTGAATCGCCCGATTGGTGCCCTGTTCAAGCACACCCAGATAGATACCGCTTGCGGCATGAGACAAGTCGACCGTTAGAGTATGAACTCCGGCTGACCAATGCTCATTGTTGATGATTGTAGCAACTACCTGGCCCACGATGTTGTACACCTTCAGGCTCACCACTCCTGATTCTTTCAAGGTGAAGCGGAGACTTGTGTTGGGGTTAAACGGATTCGGATAAGCCGGCAACAGCGCAAATGCATCGGGTATCAAGTCGGACTCCTCCACACTCGTTGGTCCACCGCTCGTTCCGTTGAACCAGTATGGATCGCCAATTGGCCGTCCATCCGTACCTCCCGTTTTCAGGGCGGTATTGGTGTATTTCATGTCTGCCGCTTCAGGCAGAGGCCACGGTGGCACCCAATTCACCGCCACTCCGACCTGTGTTTTCTGGTACCCCCAATACGTATTTGTGAGGAGACCAGCCCTGCACAGTTTGAACCAGGCTTCAAGATTGTTCGTCGCTTGCGTCATTACTCCGGGAATCGTTGCTCCAAATCCCGGATCGACGCCCTGATTTCCCGACTCGGTAAGGCCGGGCCACGTGGTATTGTCTGCGAACATGGTCGTCGTTCGTGCGTTCATCCAGGTTGGAGTGATAATCTTATTGGAAGCCGTATCATTCCAAGCGGTCCACAAGCCCGTCAACGCGCTGGGCCAGAAGTGAACATTGTTCTTGGCTTCGATGACTCTTAGTTGCTCGGCAGCGGTGTCGATAACGCCGTTGGCCTTCGGCGGAAGAAGCGGAGCAAAAACACGAATCTTCGCCGAATCCAGTGGCTGCAGGGAAACGACGCCATAGGTTGTATCCGGATACCACAGATTATCCCACCAGGGATTCTCTGTTTCGTCGACTCCACCCGCATACGTACCGTACCAGATGTTATCGTTGATCTTCGCATTCGTCACATTGAAAATAAACAACGGATTCTTGAATGTGTAAATCACGCTGTTGTGAGAGAAATCGAAATACTTCACGAGATACTTCGACACAGGGGCTGATGCATACCCATTCAGGCAGAAGAACGTGTTAAACTTGAAGACCACCGAATCGGTAGCAACCTCTCCAGGCCATGTGTTGCGAAGCGCTTCTCCAATGTACCATTGATTAGGGTGAACCATGTTTCTGAATTTACTGTTGGTCACGAAGAACTTGTCGTAGTTTCCGTTGTATCCGATTGCGAACGTTTGCCATTCGTCGAACACAACATTATCCACTTCAAGCCGGACGCTGTCCCCTGCCACCTGTATGGCCACGCCTCCTCCATTTGCCGTATTATTGATGGCCAGTCCCAGTAAATAGAGGTTCTTGAATGTGCCCTTGGTCTTCTTTCCATTCAGACTGAAGAGGGTGCCGGGGATCGAATTATCTGGAAGAACATCCGGTTGAATGCATGGAGGTCTTCCTGTCGTCCCGTTCGGAACTCCAACGATTGTCAGATCGGTATTCATCGTGACTGTCCCGTCCATGAGATACGTCGTATCCAGTGAGACGAGCTGATACACTGTATGCGCTCTGGCGCCGTTGGCAAGGGTGTCGCCCATGATAACCTGATTGAGAGTCGGCCCGTTCGCATAGACCACGAGGGTCTGCGCTTGCGATGGGCAGGTTATCATGAAAAGCGCCACGATCGCAACGCACAATGTTGCGGTGACTAACTGTTTCATGATTTCCTCCTGTTGATGTGTTCACACATGATTTTCCTGCAAATCCACTCACTGAGCCAGCCAAATCACCTCCTCTCCTTTTTTAACTCGTTTGTCATTTGAACCACCATTGAACTGTACTTCCTCTTTTCATTCTCACTGGTTCGACTCCGCGCGCCGAATGTCACATCCGCCAGCGGAGACCGAGGTTTCCGGACAGGCCGTATGATTGTGTCGACCGTGGAACCCCCGTCGATGCCTGAATAACGTTCATGTCATTTACTTTGTTGATGTTGTTGAGATCGCCGTATAGCTGAAGTCCGAACCATGGGAGATCTTGTTTCACCGACAAATCCCACCGGCGATACGCCGAAGTGGTCGTCCTCAGCTGCGGCCAGAAGTTGGGACCGGAGAAGATATCGGCCTGATACAACATCGACAATCGAATGGAAAAGCCTGCATAGTCATATCCCACGGAGAGATTGACGATGTTGTTCGGTTGGTAGAGCAACCGATCCGTATAGGATGTATCCACGTAGATCAGTGTACGGCCGATTCTGTTGATCTTCGTGAAAGGATACTTTGCCCGCGAGAAGATGTGCGTGTAGTTGACGTTCAGCACCAACCCGTCGAGCGGGCGAGGCAAATACCAAAAGTGCGTCTGCCAATCGAGCTCCAGTCCCCAGTTGTTGATCCGATAAGGATCGTTGACATAAGTGTAAACGTGGTACGTAAAGGAGCTCGTATCAGAAAAACCGGGTGGGAAATAGGGAGCGGCCTGGCTGCCTGCAACGTAGAAATCCCATGGATAGATCAATCCATCAATTTGTTTAAGGAAACCGCCCACTGTGAGCAGGCCGATTGAGTTCTCGTAGAATGAGCAATACAGGTCGTAGTTTCTTGAGCGCGATGGGGTCAAATGCGAATTATTCCACGCAATCGGACCGCTTGACGCGACATCAATTCTTGGCACAATCGCGTTGTAGTCGGGATATGCGAGTGTGTTTGTGTATGAAAGTCGTACATCAAACCACGATAATGGCTTCAGCCGCATGATCAGTGCGGGCAACCAGTAATCATGACTCACCTTAACGGTCGAACCGTAGTGCCTGTAGGCGTACCACGAGAGCGAACTCTGATTCCCTTGAGGGGCTGTGTACGTTGTTTGAAGCCTTTGATAGCGAATACCGGGGATTATCGTGATCTCCTGTCCGATATTGATGGTGGCCATGAGATACCCTGCGCTTTGGTGTTCGTACCCGGAATAGTTGTTTGTCGTCGAAACAAGATTATCACGCGCGTACCCCTCGGGCTGCTGAGAATTAATGTAAGCCGCGTTGCTTTCCAGGAGATCCGCCATCTCCGCAAGCATGCCAAAATTCAGCGGAAGAGCCATCATATAGTCTCCACCGAAGAGAGCGTAGAATGTCCGCCCATCGGGCGCAACGAACTTCCCGTATCCAAAGTGCGGGTCCACAAAACCCGTAATCGGCAAGGAATTCGGATCGAATCCCGCCAGAGACGGGAAATGTGAAGCGATGATACTTGCGGCAATCCGGGCACTTGGAGAAGCAAAAGAAGCATTGTTGCCGAATTGTTCAAAAACGTAGGAGCGCTTTTGATAGCGGTACTTTCCGCCGAATTTGACCACGGCGGAAATTCGATCTGAGATGTCAACATCCGTAATCAGGTCCAGGGACCCCGTTAATGCGCGTTCCCGCGAGAAACTCTTGCTGTTTCGGAAATAGCTAAGAATAGTCTGAGGGAAGTTGTTATTCGCCGCCCAGGGAACAGCCTTGGGATCCACATTTGCCTGGTTATCAAACTGAGTCAAACCTGCCGAAGTCTGAATAAAACTGACGTTCCAATCGTCAGGATTTTTTGTTTCAGAATAGGTGTGGGAGAGCTTTGCATCCACTTGAAAATTGAGTATTTGATGCTCAAACGAGAGCGAGTTAGTGAGAACGCTCAACTTTCCCTGTGAAAAGGCAAGGGTATATGTATGCTGGTTTACGCCGTTACCGATAACAAACGATTCTCCTCGGTTATGAATATCCGTGGCACCCGAGCTTACAAAATTCATCAACCTGATCTTGCCTTCCGGGAGTCTATAGTCCATGACAAGTGTCCCATTTGCACGCTGTCTGTCGCGAAGAATGTCATGGAGGTCGAGGTTGAGAATCCGATAATCAATGAAGTTGTTGTTCAGCTGGTCATAACCGGCTCCTAATTCATTGGAGCTGAGATTCCGCCGCTCCAAGTCTACTTGCGCAAACACGCCAAATGACTTGTCAAACAACCGAACCTCGGTGCCTGCCACAAACTTGTAGTTGTCGTACTTGTTTCTCGCGTGCGACAATCCCATATACCCGCCCTGGGCTAGGACGTCAACGCCAAGTCCTTCTCTTTCTCCCGCCGCTTCCCGCATCTTGAAATTCACTGTTCCACCGATCACGTCAGCATCCTGATCAGGAGTGACGGCCTTCGTTACCTCGATTCCCTCGAGCATGTGAGGTGAGATCATACTCAGGTCAGCGCTTCGGTCCGATGAGTTCGAAGAAGCCATTCGGACTCCATCAACCATGACGGCATTGTACTTCGGCTGTAATCCCCGAATAACGATCTGCGTTCCTTCACCACCGCTTCGTAGGACCGAAACACCGGGGAGTCTGCCGATCGCCTCCGCCGCGTTTGCGTCCGGCAGTTCCTGAATACGGGCTGATGAGACCACACTGACAATGCTATTCGAGGCCAACTGTGTGTTGATAGCCACATTCTGACCTCTCGCCTGTGCTGTGACGACAACCTCCTCACCCTCGAGAGCGACGGGCTCAAGTTCAAAGTCTTTCGTGCTCGACTCGCCTTCAACCACTTCCAGAGGGACTTCAACGGTTTGGTATCCCATGTAGGAAGCACGCAGGATATAAGCTCCCGGCGGGACGTTGCGAATGAGGTACCTCCCTTCCACATCTGTGGCTGAGCCGAGACTCGTTCCCACAATGATCACATTGGCCGACGGAAGCGGGTCACCCGTCCCGGCATCTTTCACGGTTCCTAAAACGCTCACATTGAAATTAGCGGGGGCAACGGAATTGACGACAAGGAAGAGAAACAATCCAACGCTCGAAAGAGTAGCGGGTCTTTTCGGCATATCATGTCCCTTGATAACCATGGACGGGGTCCAGGACGACGAGTATGATCTCTCGGCCGGAATCGGTCAGAGGGAGATGCTGTAGTCTGTGAAGATCCTTCGAATTGAAAGGGCCGCTGCACCAAGGAGTGCAGGGTTGTCCATCAAAGAGGTGGGAACTACCGCGATCGATCGTTGATGGGCAAATGTTCCTTTACCGTGTGCTGCATTATTGATATCGTCACCTACCAAATCCCAAACTTGCGTAATCGACCCGCCGACGACGACCATCTCCGGGTCGAGAATTCTGATCATGTCTCCGATGCCCACACCGACATGTTGCGCCCAAAGATGCAAAACGTTGAGTGCATCTTTGTCACCCGCGCGGGCAGAACTGAATACATCAGAGAGACTCAATGCAGACTGCGCAGAAGTCTGCATGTTTTTTGCCTCCGCAAACCACCGGACGGGGGCTCGCTCTGAGGCATAAAGCTCCCAACATCCCGCATTCCCGCATGTGCAGGGCTCTCCACCGTCCACAACGATCATGTGCCCTACCTCCCCGGCCGCGTGAGTGCTCCCTGCAAGGATCCGACCGTGAACCGCGATTCCAGCCCCGATCCCGACCCCAAACAAAACGAAGATCAAGTTTGGATTGACAACATCATGTTTACCGAGAAGCAACTCCGCGAGCGCCGATGCCTTTGCATCGTTCTCAACATAGACCAGGTCGATTTCGGGCATTCCCTTCCGAAGAAGGGTGCCGAGGTCGACATTGTTCCACCCGAGGTTCGCGGCATAGATCACTCGTGACTGAGCCGAGTCAACAATGCCGGCCACGCTGGCACCGATACCGTGGAAGCGGTGAGGGCCAAGCGTTTGCCGCAGTGTATTCATACGCGCAACACATTGTGGGACGAGGATTTCCGGTGCGACGGCACTCGTCAGTATTTCATCCCGCGCCCTGATCGTACCGTCGATATCGACAATGGCAATTCGCGTGCGCGGTGCATCGAACGAGATAGCCCCGACCAGATTCTTCCCTTGCTTCACACTGAGGTTCACCGGAGTCCGGCCAATTCTTCCACCGACATCGGGGGACTCCACCAACAGATCTTCTTCCAGGAGGCTGGCAACGATATCGGAGACCGTGCTTTTGTTGAGAAGGGTAACCTCAGAGATCGCTGCCCGCGAGATCGGTTGTCTGCGTCGAACCGTGTTCAGAATAATTGACCGATTAATGTCCCGACCAACCTTGGAGTTGATTCGTGTAATCCGCTCGTGTTTGTGTCGTCTTCCGTGCATTGAAATCCTATGGACTTTCTCTTTTAGTTTGTCATGACAATTAGCGAGTAATGCCTGCCAAACAACAAAACACAATCGAAAAGCCACAATTACAATTAGTTTGTTGTTTGAACAAACCAATTATAAGCTTTTTCGCAAAGTCTGTCAAGTTAATTCTGCACGCTGAGAAGTCTCAAAAAACCATCGACTTCCCTAGTGGTTTCTCGCCTTCTACGCTGAAATCCGACGAGACTCACCTTTCCAACCGCTGGCCTTTCCCTTATATTGGGTCCATCAAATCAAGAGACTATTTTGATTACAAAAGCCAAATCATACCATCCTTTCGAGGAACGCTACCGGTCCATGCAATACAATCGCTGCGGACGAAGCGGACTGAAACTCCCTGCCATATCGCTGGGCCTCTGGCACAACTTCGGAAATGTGGACAGTTTCACAAGCGCACGGACAATTGTTCGCCGGGCGTTCGACCTTGGAATTACCCATTTCGATCTCGCGAACAACTATGGTCCGCCACCCGGGTCGGCGGAGGAGAATTTTGGCAGAATCCTCAAACAGGATTTTGCCTCGTATCGCGATGAACTGATCATCTCGTCGAAAGCGGGCTACCTCATGTGGCCCGGACCCTACGGAGAGTGGGGATCGCGCAAATACCTCATTGCCAGCCTCGATCAAAGTCTGCAGCGTATGGGCCTTGAGTATGTCGATATCTTCTATCATCACCGGCCCGATCCTGGTACCCCCTTGGAAGAAACAATGGGGGCACTCGACCAGATCGTGAGGAGCGGTAAAGCACTCTATGCAGGAATTTCAAACTACTCGGCGGAGCAGACCCATCAGGCTTCTCAAATCCTGAGACGGCTCGGCACTCCCTGTCTGATTCATCAACCGAAATATAACATGTTCGACCGATGGGTGGAGGGGGGATTATTGAACGTGCTGGAACAGGAGGGAATCGGGTGCATTGCCTTTTCACCTCTGGCGCAAGGGATGCTTACGGACAGATACCTGGTGGGAATCCCGAAGGACTCCAGGGCGGGAAAGCCGCATGGCTTTCTGAGGCCGGAGGAGATTACGCAGGAGAAGTTGGGAAAGATCAGGCGCTTGAACGACCTTGCTCAGCAACGCGGACAAAAACTCGCACAGATGGCTCTTGCCTGGATCATGAGACAGCCGCAGATTACTTCCGTTCTTGTCGGGGCGAGCCGGATAAGTCAAATCGAAGATGCCATTGAGTCTCTGAAGAGCTCCTCATTCGCCGAATCTGAATTGAATGCCATCGATGCCATTCTGGGAACGTGAAATAAACCGCCGACCCATGAATCAGAAAACAAGCCGGAGAATTGTACCTTCACCCGGCTGCGAATGAACGTGAATCGATCCCTTGTGAAGCCTCATGATTTCCTTCGAGAGGCTGAGGCCGATTCCTGAGCCCTCCTTCTTTGTCGTAAAAAACGGAATGAAGATCTTTTCTTTCACTTCGTCTTGAATTCCCGCACCGTTGTCTTTCACATCGATCACCACATGCCCCTGTTTGTCGAGAAATGATGTCAATCCCACCGCTGCGTCCGGTTTTGTGCCCACAGCGTGAAAAGCGTTGAGAAGAAGATTGATGAGCACCTGCTCGATCATTTCGGGATCGGCGGTCAACTCCAAACCCACTGGATCCCGTTCAGTGTCAACATTCAACCTCGAACTCGGGACGAGAGACGGATACACACCTGCGCCCATCCCGAATGGAAGACGAAGCCGATATTGCTTTTGCGCAGATTAGCCGTTGAAGGAAAAAGAACGGTCCGAACTTCACAAGCATTACATTGGCTTTGTTTTTCAAAGCTATCATCTTATCGATGAACTCACCGTGTACGAGAACCTTGAGACGCCTCTCATCTACAAGAACATCAAAGGTTCCGAACGAAAGAGCCTCGTCGCAGACACCCTCGATCGGTTTCAGATCGTTGGGAAGAAAGATCTCTTTCCCAATCAACTTTCCGGGGGGCAGCAACAGCTTGTGGGTGTGGCGCGCGCCATCATTACTGGTCCAAAACTGATTCTTGCCGATGAACCGACCGGTAACCTGAATTCGGCGCAAGGGGAAGAGATCATGGAGCTCTTCACAAAACTCAACAAAGAGGGAACAACCATTGTGCAGGTGACACACTCCGAGAAGAATGCTGCTTATGGGTCACGTATCTTCAACCTGCTCGATGGCAGGATCGTTCACTAACACCCGGCTTGCACAGATATCACCGCATTCTACCAGTTTTTGACTTCTGTCCAAAATCTCCTATTTTTCTCTCATCTACGCCGACAACTACATCAAAGGCCTCAGTATGTCAGGAAACAGCAGGGGGCGTTTTCGTGCTCTCTGGTTCTTCCCTCTGGCTGCTTTTCTCCTCTTGTTCCCTTTCGCCTCCGCTCGCACACAGGAACCCCAACAAGTCGAGCGTGACAGCACCTTCTGGATCTTTCAGCGAAAACCCCTCGTTACGTACACCATTGGAGCATATTCCGCGTATGTTCTTTACAAGGAATGGAAATGGTGGTGGAGGGATAATTCCTATCCCTGGATGATTCGCAGCGAAGGATTCCTCAACAATTACAGCCTGGGGGTTGACAAGGTCGGGCACTTCTACACGTCGTACCTCTACACCACATCGTTCAGAGAATTGATGGTATGGGGGGGATTTGAGCCTGAAACGGCTCTTTGGTTCAGCGTGGGCATCGCCGCGTTTCATGCCGTCTCAATTGAAATCGGGGACGGTTTTTCAACCTATCACTTCGCACCCGACGACCTCCTGGCAAACTTCCTGGGGATCACCTACGGATACCTTCAAACCGGAGTCCCGTTTCTCAGGAACATCAATCCAAAGTGGAGTTATTATCCTTCCGGGAACGCCCATTTCAAGAAGAGCTGGCACATCACGGGCGACTATGACGGGCATATCTATTGGCTCAGTTTCAACATTCACGATTTGCTGCCCCGAGGCGCGAGGAACTACTGGCCTGAGTTTCTGAGCCTTGCGGTTGGATACGGAGGGAAAAATATTTCACAGGGTGCTTCAGGAATCCCTGCGCGGAAATTTGCCATTAGCCTTGACTACAATCTGCTTGCCATACCGACTCCGGGGGATACATGGGATATGATCAAGCGTGTCCTCAATCCGTTCCACTTTCCTGCGCCCGGCGTGAAGTTCATCAACGGCGAGCCCGCCCAATTCAAGCCGATCCTTCTCTTTTAGCCCAATAAGCCAGAAGTCCGACATCAACACATGGTCACCAAGCGCGGATGTCGGACTTCAGATTGAGCCGACATGCCTCAGAACTTCACATTCAGGATCGGCAAATACCTCAATCCTTCCGGATTGGTTTCGACAATATTCAGGAGGCCAATTTGGATTCCGGCAAGATTGTGCGCGTGATTGAGAAGGCCGATGGTCAATCCGGTCTGTGTGTCGTACGTTCTGTTATAAGCCCCAACCGTGAAATAGCCGATGTTTTCGGTCTCTGTCCAGATGGCAGTGATGTTGGCTCCCTTTACCGTACGAGCATCGATCTTGTACCCGGCAACGTTCAATCCGCTGACGCTTCCCTTGGTTTCGATCTGACCGAGGGTTCCGGTGATCCCGGAAATGGATTTCTCTCCGACGACGGCCACACCGCCGACAGATATTCCCGAAATGTCCTCCTGTCCGACAACGGCAAGTCCGCCGAGGGAAAATCCGCTGACTCCGCCCTGCGCCACAGTGGCAAGTCCGCCAACCGTGATGCCGGTGACGGCTCCATGGGCAACAGTTGCCAGGCCACCGAAGCTGAATCCTGTCACATCACCCTGTGCGACCGTGGCCAGGCCCCCGATGCTGAAGCCGTTGACATCGCCTTGCGCAATCGTCGCAAGCCCGCCGAAACCAAAACCGTTCATCGATCTCTGGGACACCGTTGCCAGCCCGCCAAAGCTGATGCCTGTGATTGAACCCTGAGAGACCAGGCCAAGCAGCGTCAGATTCAAACCGGTGATGTCGTCCTGACCTACCACGGCTAACCCGGCGACGTTAATGCCGGAGACTGAACCTTGAGAAACAAGAGCGAGCCCTGCGAGATTCACGCCTTCCATGCTTGTCCCGGTCAAAACCGCCCCGGGGGTGAGGGCAATCCCTCTAATCCTGTCGGCAGACGGACTCACAATCCCGAGTGCCAATCCGTTGATGTCGCCGCTGGGATTTTTCTCCGACGCCTTCCACAGTGTGAAATTGATGCCGTTGACCTCTTCGAGGTCGCTGTCGCTCCAGTTGATCCGAATACCGTTGACGCGCGGAGCATTGCCAAAGCTGATGCCTGTGTTGCCAATGGTAAGGTTGAGGGCTTTTGAGCCTGATGATTCTTCCTGCGCGAACACGGTAACGACCGCGATCAGGAGAAGGAGGAGAGAACAGATCGTTTTCATGATTATGCCTTTGAATTCAGAGGATGCCCGGGAGGGAAGGGGTTCGGATTGGTATACGGAGACAAGAAGGTGCGGTTTCACATCGACGAGAATGATTCTTACTGTCTTGCAAGCCAGAGTTCGGGGTTTTGCTTCTCACGCTCCCGCCAGATCTCAAAATGGAGAACCGATCCCGCAATGGTGTCGCCGCTTTTCCCGATGACGTCCCCCTCACCGACTTTTTGTGCCTCTACGACACTGATTTCGGAAAGATGGGCGTAGACGGTGCGGAATCCGTTGTAGTGATTCAGAATCACAACGTTGCCGTAGCCGGGAATGAACGAAAGAATCGAGACCTCACCTTCAGCCACGGCGGCCACGTTTGTTCCCACTTTCACGGAAATATCCACCCCCGAATTCTGTGTTACCGTTTTCAGAACGGGGTGAGTCTGGTTGCCAAAACGGGACTCGATCACTCCTGATGCCACGGGCCATCGGAGACGACCCTTGCGCTGCGCGAATGTTCCGGTTGGCTCGATATCAAGCACCGGGGTCTCGGGGACGCTCGTCGTGGCAAGTTTCTCCTTCTTGCGCTCCCGTTCACGCGCGGCGGCCGCCTCCCTTTTTTTCTTCGCTTCTTCTCTTCTCAGGCGTTCTTTTTCGATCAGATCGGCAATCAGCTGCTCAATCTTTTTCAAGGCAGCCGTTTTCCGGGTAAGTTCCTGGCGGTACACCTTCTTGTCTTTCCGAATTTGCCGAAGGACCTGCTGCCGCTGATTTGTCTTTCTCTTCAAATTGCTCTCTTCCCTTGTTTTCTCTGCCAGCAGTCTTCGCTCTTCCTTGAGAGATTCCTGCAGCTGATTGTCCTGACGCTCGACCTCATTTTTCTTCTGAACGATTCTCCGGAGGTCTTCGGCGCGTTGATCGGAGAACTTCTTCAAGTACTCTATGCGAATATACATCTGGTTGATGGATCTTGAAGAGAACAGCAACTCAAGGTCGTAGACCCGCCCGTTCTTGTAAACCGACCGGACGTATCCGGCATAGTGCGTTTTGAGGAATTGGAGCTGGCGTTCAAGCTCTTCGATCGACCCTTTTGCCATGCCGATTTCTTTTGTGAGCTGTTCTTCTTCGTCTTTCAGCTTTCCGACAAGCTGTTTGATAAGTACCGCCTGTTGTTCGAGATCGTCAAGCCGCTCGAGAGTGGAGCGTTCCCGCTTCTCGCTGTCGCGAAGCTTCGCTTCATACGCACCAATCTCATTCCGCAGCTTCTGCAGCTCGCGTTCCTTCTTTGTGATCTCCCGCGTCTGGCCGTTCAACGAAACGGCCGCAGCGAGAACCGTAATTGCGAGAAGAACGATGGAAATCATCCGTGTCATTGCAGGCGGGCTCTTGATGCATTTTTCGGAACATCAAAGAAGAACTTCAAATCGGCAGGGTTGACCGCAAGATCCGAATATGCGATTGAAACCCTCCGTCGATCTCTCATCATGGTTACTCTCACATATTGCGGTACTGTTACCCCGTCGAACATCTGAAACTTGCTGAAGATCTGTTCGAGTGCCAGCTTGCCGTCCGCGTCGAGGTGTTGGATCCTGATAATCTGCATGGTCCGGGGATCTACCCAGTACCGCCTTGTCCCGGCATAACGGTCGTACGTCAGAACAAATTCATCATTCTCAATGGAAAATGTCGAGGGATCACCGCGATCTTCCGGGAGGAAGAAACCGCCGGTGAAGAGATTCAACACATCATCAAAATCGATCGGGATGTGGAACACCTTGCTGAGGTTTTCGGGATTTGTGGGGCCCTCGAGGAGTCTGTTCTGGAAACTGTAGTAGAAGGAAAATCTTTCTCTTGTGACCATGGCCGAACCGACATCGATACCGAACGGGCCTTCGATCTTGACAAGCAGGGAGTCCGGTTTTCTGAGCGTGAGGTCAAACGACCCCGATTGCGCGATCTCGGGAGTTTCGACCGAAATGGTTCCGGATCCCCTGAGAGCGCTCACACGCGAGTGGTTCTCGCTCACTCGTTCCTGGATCATGTCGGCCGTTACTGTCCTGTCGGCGTACCGAATTGCCTCCGACGCGCAGCCTGCCAGAGCGAGTGCTGCCGGAAGGAATACCGCCAGCGCTCTGTTCACAATGCCCCCCGACTTATTTTCTCTTTCAGTCCCTTATTCTCCGGGTCTTTTTCCAGCGCCTTTTTCCACCATTCGACGGCTTTTTCAATCTGTCCGAGTTTGAAATACACGTCACCAAGATGCTCGTGCACCACCGCACTCGCCTCTCCCCGGTCAATCGCCTTCCGCACATACCGTTCCGCCTCAATATAATTGCCAAGCTTGTAGTGAACCCATCCGATGGTATCGAGGTACGACGGACTGGTTGAATCGGCCTCGACCGCCCGTGTCGCCATCTCGAGCGCCCGATCGAGCTGCAGACCCCGCTCGGAAAGACTGTAGCTGTAATTGTTGAGAATAAGGTCGGAATTCGGATCCAGCCTGAGCGCCTGCTCGTAGAGACTGTCCGACTGTTCGTAATTCTTCATCCCGTCCAGCGTCAGCGCAAGCGAGCTCAATGTATTGACATCGTTGGGATTCAGCTTGAGGGATTGCCAGAGGTATTCCACAGCTTTTTCGTCCTCCCCAAGCCTTGAAGAGGAAAGCCCAAGCAAGAGGTAAACGCGGAAATCCTCGGGAAAATGCTTCTTCCCCTTTTCCATCAGGTCGACCACTTTCCGGTGTTCGTTCCTGTCAAAATAGTATGTTCCGACGTACCACCACGCCTCGATGCCTCCACCCTCCAGTTGCGTCACACGCTGGAAGTTCACCAGGGCCACCGAATCACGGTCCTCCATCTCTGCAATCGCACCAAGATACCAAAACGGCCGCCAATCGTTCGGAAGGGCTCTTGAAGCCTCCTCGAACATCTGTTTGGCCTTCGGCAGAAAGCTCGAATCGGACTGCACTCGCCCGAAATAGGCTACCCCCACCCTGATTTTGATCTGAGGGTGGTCTTTCTCTCTCTTCAGCAACTCTTCATACAGTGCAAGTGCCTTCGTAAACTCCTGCTTTTCCAAATAGGCATCAGCCAACGACGCGGTGACCTCAAAGTCACTGTCGTCTCTTTCCATCATTTCCTCAAGAATCCTGATAGCTTCGTCCGCATCTCCCGCCCGCACGTATGTCTCGGCAAGTTGACGACGAAGGGCCCCGTTGCTCGGATCGATGGCAAGCATCCGTTTGTAGCGATCAGCGGCCTCTTTGAATCGTCCCAACGCAGAATAGAGATCTCCGGCCTGAAGAAGAAGCTCCCATGAGTCGCCCTCACGATCGAGGAGATGCTCATAGATCTCAAGTGCCCGCAGGGGGCGCCGAACCTGTTCGATGCGGGCAAGATTGTGCCAGGCGCCTGTGTAGTTCGAATCGAGGCGGATCATTTTTTCATACTCGATGGCCGCCAGATCCGGCTGGAAAGCGTTCATGTAGATGGCGCCAAGGCTTTCGCGGTACGTCATGTTCGTCGAATCGAGCGCTATGGCCTGTTGTCCCGTCTGAGCTGCCAGGGCATGTTTTCCGAGGAGCGAATAGTCCTTTGATAAAGCGTAGTAAATGGAGGGGTTCCGGTCGTAGAGAAGGGCATCCTGATATTCGAGAACCGCCTTGGCATAGTCTCCCTTGGAGTCGAACAGGCTGCCGTCGATGAAATGCTTCAGCGCCTGTTCACGGTTTGCCTCCTTCATTTGTTCAACCGCGGGATTGAGCGCTGTCTCAGGCCTCTTCTCGGGGGCGCTCTTTTCGGAAGAAGAACAGGCGGCAAAGACAAGTGCCAATAATGGAACCAGGGCTACTGTGATTTTCATTCTCATATTTTGGAATATATCGAAAGACCGCTGGAATTACAAGGCGCACCCCTCAGTGTCCTCCCCGACCCCCCAGACCGCTCGGCGGGCTGGCGAACGACCGTTCGAGGATCAATGCGTTCGGTCGCCCGCCCGAACGACTTGGTCGGGGCGGGGGCGGATGTGCCTTCTCTGCTTGCCCCGTGTTTTCCACGGGGTGTTCTCTGTGGTTAAAGCTTTACCACGGAGGTCACAGAGGAGGCACAGAGAACACGGAGAAAAGCTTTCTGCGGCGTATCGCTTGCTTCGTCTGAAAGGAGAACGTATTTTGCATTTCACAGCCTCCAATGGAAAACATATATCAAGACATCGGGATAGCCTGGGTATGGCAATATGATCGCGAGTTCGTGGAAATCATTGAAGAGGCGGCGCGAACGTTCGGACTGACCACCTTCCGCCTCGAACATCACAACATCACCGAATTCACGGAGGCCTTCAAGAAACACGAGGCCGGCATTCGCGTTCTTCTCGACCGGGCCTCCGACGAAGATGAGCTTTTCCAGCCGCTCGCCCGATACGTTGCCCAACATCGACCCGATGTCCGCGTCATCAATCCCCACCATCTTCAGACGAGGGCGGCTGACAAGGCGACCATGCATCTCGAATTCCTCTCGCATGGAATCGATGTTCCGTACACCATCATCATTTCCCCTTATGACCATAAGCGGGAGATGGAACTTTCGTTGTCCGAGCTCGCCAATTTGGGGCGGCCTTTCATCATCAAGCCGGCCAATACGACCGGGGGCGGGATCGGCGTTGTCCTTGGCGCCGAAACACTGAAAGACATCCTGGAGGCCCGCCAGCACCATCGAAAGGATAAATACCTCCTCCAGGAGACAATCAAACCGGTTTATCTTTCGGAGAACAGGGCATGGTTTCGCGTCATCTTTGCATTCGGAGAGATCTTCCCCTGCTGGTGGGATGATCAGACTCATCTCTACGAGATTGTCACTGCCGAAGAAGAAGAGGTGTTTGGCCTCCACAGGCTCAGAGACCTGACGAAGCGCATTCAGGCAATCTGCGGCCTGGATTTCTTCTCCACCGAGATTGTCCATACGCCGCAGGATAAGCTTGTCGTCGTTGATTATGTCAATGAAATATGCGATATGCGGCTGCAATCAGTACACCGCGACGGCGTTCCCGATACGATCGTTCGGAGAATAGCGGAAGGCCTGGCTCGCTCTGCAGCCCGAATCCCGGGTGGCTCGTAGTCAAGGATTTCTGCGCTCTGAGTTCATCCTTTCTCTTAACCAAACGGGATAATTCCTTTCTGAATCCGCATCTTGACTTTATAGAAGGGGTTTGATACATTATGCACGTATTTGGTCATTTTGATTTCATTCTTGGAGGACATATGGTTCTCAATAGCTTCGCGGGATGGAAACACATTGTTCGCAGCCTGCTTGTCGGAAGCATGGTATGTGGGGCTCTCATTTTGAGCGGTTGCGGAAGCAGCGAGGAGATGGCCGCAGAGGATGAGGGATTTGCCGAAGAGCCGCTCGCTGAAGAACAGCAAGCCCCGCCGCAAGAAGAAGAGAAAAAGGAAGAGAGTGCCGATCAGCAGGCTTTGACGAGTTTCCTCGGCGCGGCTCCCAAAAAAGAGGAACCAAAGCAAGAGCCCGTGGTTCAGCAGGAAGCTCCGCCGCCGGCACCGGTGACCACTCCCGCCGAGGACGTAAAGACTGAGAATACGAGCCTGAAGCAGAAGGTTGTCAAGCTGGAGCAGGATGTCCGAACGCTCAATGCCAGGATTTCCGATACCGAGTCAAAGTACATGGCGGAGAAAGAACGAGCCGACAAGGCCGAAGAAGCTGCAAAGATCGCTGCCCAATCGGCTGTGATTTCCGCCCGGGGCGGACTTATTGAAGCGGAAGAGCCCGTGACTCCCACGTCCGAAGCCTCGATGGGAGCGTACGACAGAGCCTTGTCGCAATTCAAGGGAAGGAAATACGATGACGCCATCGGGACCCTCGAGGGCCTGTTGGGCTCAGGTGTTTCCAAGAATCTCGAGGACAATTGCCATTATTGGATCGGCGAATCGAACTTCGGCAAGAAGAATTTTCAGGAAGCGATGAAGCATTTTGAAATGGTCTTCGGATATGCGAAATCCGAAAAACTCGCCGACGCCAACTTCATGATTGGACAATGCTACGAACGCACCGGCGACAAAGCCAAGGCAAAAGAATCATACGAGAAGGTTGTCAAGGATTTCCCCATGAGCAGTCTCGTTCAACGCGCAAAAGGACGCATGGCGCGGCTCTGATTATCGCTGAATTCTCTGTTCCGAAAAAACCCCCGGCAAACGATTCGGGGGTTTTTTGTTTCCTTGAATCTCTTTCACCTCGTTGGTATATTGCCCGGGCATTTCCGGTGTAACTTCGCTGCTTCGTACAATGAGCAAGATCACGACAAAATATGTCTGCCAGTCCTGCGGCTACAACTCGCCGCGCTGGGTCGGCAAGTGCCCCAATTGCGGCGAGTGGAACACATTCGTCGAGGAGGCCTCCGTTCCCATGAAGGCATCCCGCAAGCCCGCAGGAGCACGATCGGCAATCGAACCCGTACCTCTTGCCGAAATCGACCACGATGAAACGCCGAGGCTGCAGACCGGGATGGAGGAATTCGATCGCGTCCTCGGCGGCGGCATCGTACCCGGATCGCTGATCCTACTGGGAGGTGATCCCGGGATAGGAAAATCGACGCTGATGATGCAGCTGGCGCTGCTGCTCAAGGATTCCGTGATCTTGTACGTCACGGGAGAGGAATCGGCACGGCAGATCAAATTGCGGGCCGAGCGGCTGCAGGCAAAGTCCGCGACAAACATCCTCCTGCTTGCTGAAACGAATCTTGACCTGATACTGGACGTTATCGAGCGCGGACTGCCTGATATGGTGGTGGTCGACTCAATACAGACCATGTACAGGCCCGGACTCGAAAGTGCCCCGGGAAGCGTCAGTCAGGTGCGCGAGTCCACCGCCCTTCTCCTCCGGCTGGCAAAAACGCGGGGCATCCCCGTTTTCGTCATCGGTCATGTAACAAAGGAAGGAATGATCGCCGGCCCCCGTGTGATCGAACACATGGTCGACACGGTATTGCAGTTCGAGGGTGAAGCCCACTATTCCTACCGGGTTCTTCGGGCTCTCAAGAATCGGTTCGGATCGACGAATGAAATCGGGATCTTCGAAATGCACGATTCCGGGCTTCGTGAGGTGAGAAACCCCTCCGAAGTGTTCCTCTCCGAGCGGCGGCAGGGCACCTCAGGTTCAACGGTTGTTGCCAGCATCGAAGGTTCCCGGCCCATTCTGGTCGAGGTTCAGGCACTCGTTACTCCTACAAGTTATGGCATGCCTCAACGCACCACCACCGGAGTCGATTATCGTCGTCTCTCTCTTCTGCTTGCAGTACTTGAAAAGAGAGTGGGTTTGAGACTCGGAACCCATGATGTCTTTGTGAACATAGCGGGCGGAGTGAAGATCGATGAACCGGCGGTCGACCTCGGAATTGCCACTTCCATTGCCTCCAGCCTCAGGGATGTGCCCGTCGATTCGACGTCTGTCGCAGTCGGAGAGATCGGCCTGGGCGGAGAGATTCGCACCATCGGGCATATCGAAAAGAGAGTCCAGGAGGCCTCGAAACTCGGCTTCAAGCGCATCATCGTTCCGCAAAACAATGTCAAAGGGGTAAAGGGGAACGGCGACATTGAGATTGTCGGGGTAGACCGGATTGAAAAGGCGATGGAGGCCCTGTTGGGATAGATAGGGTTTCGTGTTTCGTGTTACGCCCGCCTGCCGGACGGGCAGGAGTTCCGAGTCCGAGCATCAGGTTTCAGGGTTCAGGCATCAGGCTGACTGAGAAGTTGAACGCTGAAAGCCGACAACTGACGACTGATTGCTGATCGCTGACAGCTGACCGCTGATAGCTGATAGCTGAAAGCTAACCTCCTCATGACCACACCCAATCTTTCCTTCATGCGCGAGACAATTGATCTCTCCAGACGCAATATTCGCGAAGGAAAGGGCGGTCCCTTCGCTGCACTTGTCGTCAAGGGTAACACGGTTATCGCCCGCGGTACCAACCTTGTGACCTCAACGAATGATCCGACGGCACATGCAGAGATCGTGGCCATCCGCGAGGCCTGCCGCGCGATAGGCTCGTTTCAGCTTGCGGACTGCGTTCTCTATACTTCGTGCGAACCATGTCCCATGTGCCTTGGAGCAATTTACTGGGCCCGTCCGAAAGCGGTCTTTTTTGCCAACACCCGAGGCGACGCTGCGTCGATCGGGTTCGATGACGAATTCCTCTATCGCGAATTGACCGTCCCGTTGTCCGGAAGAAAGATTCCCATTACCCAGCTCATGCGGAACGAGGCGTTTGATGTGTTTCGGGAATGGGAAAAGATGGAAAGCAAGATTCGATATTAGGAGATTGAGACCTCCCGGAAAAACAGAAACACGAAGGCACCAAGAGCACAAAGGCCGTTTTCTTCGTGTGCTTTGTGTCTTTGTGGTAATTTTTGCTGGTTGGAGTTTGATCTGATGACTCTTCAGTGGCTCGGCTATGTCGGTCTTGTTGCACTTGTCCTCTGCTGGATTCCTCAATCACTTGAGACCATTCGGCTCGGCCGTTGTCCGGTGAACCTTTCATTTCTTGTATTGGCTTCGCTCGGGAGTTTCAGTCTTGCCATCTATGCGTTCAGCCTTGGTGATCCGGTCTTTACCGTTCTGAATGTTCTCACAACCCTGGGGGCCATGCTCAACCTCTATTACAGGATCTTTCCCCGGAAGAGCTCCACATGAAACAACTCGTCCTTGCCACGAACAACGAACACAAGATCAGGGAAATCCGAAGCCTCCTCAAGGCACTTCCGCTCGAGCTCTTGACGCTCAGGGACATTCCGAACTTCCCTCCCCTCGTTGAAGATGGAGAAACGTTTCAGGACAATGCCCTCAGAAAAGCGGTCACGGTATTTCAGCATGCAAACCTCCCTGCACTGGCCGACGACTCCGGGCTCGAAGTCTTCTATCTCAACATGGAGCCGGGCGTCTATTCAGCGCGATACAGCGGGCCGAATGCAACGGATGCACAAAACAACGAGAAGCTTCTGCAGGCTATGCGCGGCGTCGCACCCCGGCGCCGAAGGGCACAATTTCGCTCCGTAATAGCCTTTGTCGATAAAGGAGTGAAAGAACTCACAGAAGGGATCTTCTCAGGAACCCTGGCCGAGTCCCCCCGCGGCTCCAACGGATTCGGCTACGATCCGTTGTTCATTCCCGACGGAATGACCATAACCTCGGCGGAGTTGACCGACGAAGAAAAGAATGCAATCAGTCATCGCGGGCAATCGCTGAGAAAAATGATCGAGGTGCTGCGAAAACGATTCGGCTAGACTGCTGGATACACGAAGACTCAAGAATACCTTGAAAGGAAATGTTGATGGCTAGAAAATCTCTCCTTGTCGTTGTGCTCTTGTTTCTCTCTTCCCGGGCTTTCACCCAGCCTTCCTTGTCCTACTATCTCCCTGCAACCGTCAGCTACGATCCGAAGATTCCCACTCCGCAATCCTATTTTGGATTTCAGGTGGGGGAATGGCATCTCACGCCCGACCAGATCCATTCGTATTTCAGGGCTCTCGCAGCAGCGTCCCCAAGAATGACCGTGCGGGATTTCGGCAGGACGTACGAGCAGCGGTCCATGATACTGGCGACCATCACGTCACCCGAAAACTTGAAGAATATCGTGGAGATTCAACAGCAGCATCTGCAGCTGAGCGACCCGGCATCCTCTGCGACCATGAAGACCGGTGACTTGCCAGTTGTCGTGTGGATGGGGTACAGCGTCCACGGGAATGAGCCGAGCGGAAGCAACGCGTCGGTTCTTGTTGCATACTACCTCGCAGCCGCGCAGGGGCCTGAAATCGAACAGCTCCTCCGTGAAACGATCATTCTGATGAATCCTTCGATCAATCCCGACGGACTCAACAGGTTTGCGACGTGGGCAAACATGCACCGGGGGATGCAGCCCGTGGCCGACCCCGGAAACCGCGAACACGTTGAAGCATGGCCCGGGGGCAGAACCAATCACTATTGGTTTGACCTCAACAGGGATTGGATGCCCGTCCAGCATCCCGAAACTCAGGGACGGCTCGAACAATACTATGCATGGAGGCCGAATGTTCTCACCGATCATCACGAAATGGGTACCAACAGCACCTTCTTCTTCCAGCCGGGAGTCTCGGGACGGGACAATCCTCTTGCGCCGGCGACGGTACGCTCACTGACTCAGAGAATAGGGGCCTACCATGCCCGGGCACTTGATCAAATAGGATCGCTCTACTATTCAGAAGAAGGATACGACGATTTCTATATAGGAAAAGGATCTTCATACCCCGACATCACGGGAGGAATCGGCATTCTTTTTGAACAGGCGAGCTCCCGCGGCCATGTCCAGGAAAGCCCGAACGGGCCCCTGAGCTTCGCCTTTACGATCCGGAACCAGGTTACTACTTCACTTTCGACCCTGAAAGCCGCGCACGAAATGCGAAAGGAGCTCCTCGACCATCAGAGGGCGTTCTTTGTTGCGGCAGTCAAAGAGGCAGATCAGGCGCCGGTGAAAGGATATGTTTTCGGCTCAAAGACCGATCCGTACCGAAATTCGGAATTGATCTCGATCCTCCTCCGTCACCGCATTAAAGTCCATTCTTTGGAAAAGTCAGTCAACGTCGGCGGAGCGCTGTTCGAGCCCGGCTGGGCGTATGTTGTCCCGGCCTCGCAGACTCAATACCGTCTCCTGACCTCTTTGTTTGAGCAGCGAACGCGCTTCCAGGACAGCCTCTTCTATGATATCTCCTCCTGGACGCTCCCCTCTGCGTTTGGTCTTTCATTCGGCGAACTCCGTTCGCTGGACAGGTCCGTTGTCGGCTCTCTTCTCGCGTCGCCTCCGCCTGTTGCACGTACATTCTCTGCCGGGAAGAAGGATTACGCCTACGTGTTCGAGTGGCAGGCGTACCGTGCACCTCGGGCGCTCTACCGCCTGCTGCAGGCAGGCATCAAGGCAAGAGTCTCTTCTCGTCCGTTTGAGGCCGCAACGCTGGAGGGACCGCACCGTTTTGAACGGGGAAGCATTCTCATCCCGCTGGGGATTCAGACGGAAAAGGCCGACGCAATCCGCTCCCTGCTCAGCATGGCTGCAAAGGAGGACGGAATTCATGTGTACACTGTTGAGAGCGGAGAAAGTTCGGAGGGATTCGACCTTGGCAGTTCCACGTATGCTCCGGTCGACCTCCCGGTCGTCGCCCTCGTGGCAGGCTCCGGGGTTTCCTCCAATGACATTGGAGAGGCCTGGCATCTTCTTGACAGCAGAATGGGAATGACGGTCACGCTTCTCGAGCCGGAGCTCCTTGGCCGGGTTCGTTTGGGTCGGTATACCGCGATTGTCGTGGCGCCGGGATCGTACAGTTCCGTCGATTCTTCCGGCAAGGCGGCGCTGAGACAATGGGTTGAAGCGGGCGGGACGTTGATTGCAATCGAGCAGGCTGTCCAATGGGTAATTCAGAACAAGTTCGTAGCCGCGAAACTTCGAACTGCGGAACGATCAAAGAAGGATAGCGTAGTCCAGCGTCGGCCGTATGCGGATGAGACAGAATATTCACGGGCGCGCTCAATCCCCGGGACGATCTTTGAGGTGCGGTATGACAAAACGCATCCGCTACTGTACGGTTACACGGATTCCACGATGAGCGTTTTTCGGTCGTCATCCGTCTTCCTTGACCCGTCAACGAATCCCTATGCCACGCCGGTGCAATATAAAGAGAAACCGCTCCTGAGCGGATACATTCATAAAGAGCAGGAAACGCTCGTGAAGAGCTCTGCGGCTGTTCTTGTCAGCGCTCTTCGGAACGGCCGCGTGATTCTTATGACTGATAATCCCAACTTCCGGGCGGCCTGGTTTGGAACAAACAAGTTGTTCCTCAACGGAATTTTCTTTGGCTCAACGATTCGCCAGAGTTCAGCAAGGGAGGAATAAGAAAGAAATCCCCAATCCCTGAATTCCAAATCCTAAACAAATCTGGAAATCCGAAATCCAAACAGGTTCAGCATTCTTCCAGGCATGGTAATCTTGCCTTAGCGGGATTTGGTAATTTGAGATTAGGATTTGTTTAGAGTTTAGATATATAGAATTTCCGCCAAACTACTATGTCCGTCCGCCGCATAGGATTTCTTCTTGGTCTTGCCGCCTTCGTCCTCATCGCGGCGCTTCCGCCGTTCGAGACATTCCTTGACGCCGCGGGCGCAATCCCGGACATTGGTAGCCGGACCGTGCAGCTCGCATCGTCCATGCAGCTGGTGCTGGCTCTTGTCGTGCTGATGGTCATTTGGTGGTTGACAGAAGCCATTCCCCTTCCCGCAACAGCCCTGCTTCCTGCAGTAGTTCTCCCATTGTTTCATGTCACCGGCTTCCACCAGGGTGAGGAGATCGATTTCACGGCGCGAACCGTTCTCGTCAACTACTCCAATCCGATCATTTTTCTGTTCCTCGGAGGATTTCTTCTTGCCGGTGCGATGCAAAAGTGGAAGCTCGACAGACGATTCACGCTCTGGTTCCTCACGCGGGGGGAGATTGCGAACGACACGCGATCGATTCTCCTCGGAGTCATGATCGTCACGGCATTCCTTTCCATGTGGATTTCCAATACCGCCACCGCCGCCATGATGCTGCCGTTAGGCCTTGGCATTCTTACCACTCTCAACACCCGTCCGGGGGAATCCCGCTATGGAACGGCTCTCATGCTCGGCATTGCGTGGTCGGCCTCGATTGGAGGTGTCGGCACCATCATTGGAACTCCCCCCAACGGAATCGCTCTTGGAATTCTGAACTCAACCTTTGCGGGTGATCCCAACTACCATTCCATCTCATTTCTTGAGTGGATGGGAATTGGTGTCCCTTACGTCATCCTGTTCATCCCTCTTGCATGGTGGATACTGATTCTCCTGAACCGTCCCGAGGTCACCCGTATTGAATCGGGCAAAGCCCGCATGATGGAGCAGCGGCAGTCACTCGGGCCTCTTTCAACGGGAGAGAAACGCACGATCGGTGTGTTCCTCCTTGCCGTGTTCTTGTGGGTCACCAATCCGTTCTGGGATTACGCGCTTCCTTCGTTCCTCTCGGCGAAGCTGGAATGGATTGACGAATACTCCATAGGCCTGACAGTTGGATTGTTGCTGTTTCTTGTTCCGGTGAATTTTCGCGGGGGGACGTTCATTCTCGACTGGCACGACGCCCGCCATGTGGACTGGGGAACACTCCTTCTCTTCGGAGGTGGCATTGCCCTTTCGGAGGCGATGTTCAAGACCGGATTTGCATCCTGGATTGCCACTTCTTTTGTCGGCGGCCTCGGAGCCCCTTCAACACTCATCATGCTCGTGGCAGTCATCCTGCTTGTGGATTTTCTCACGGAAGTAACGTCCAACACCGCCGTCACCTCCATGATGGTCCCCGTCGTCATTTCCATTGCGCTCCGTACAGGGGAGAATCCGGTCACTCTCGCCGTGGGGACGGCCCTCGCTGCGTCAATGGCCTTCATGCTTCCAGTCGCCACACCGCCAAACGCCATCGTCTATTCTTCGGGGTTTGTGACCATCCGGGACATGATCCGTTCGGGGTTTTTCCTGGATATCGCAGGGTGGCTGTTCACGCTCTTTGTCATCGCCGTTTTTGGAAACTGGTTATTGGGCATTCTTCCTGTTTGATATTTGCCCCTCCCTTGACAATCGATGTGCATTTGATTACAATTGCATGATTCTTTGGATCCTTCATCATTCACCATCCACAAAGGAGGATGTATGGACAAGAAGGTCTGGATCGGAGCAGTGGTTGTGTTTATCATCATTTCTTTGAGCAGTTTCCTCATCCACGGGGTGCTTCTGACAAAGGAATATGAGGCGACAGCCAGTTTGTGGCTCCCAATGGCTGAGATGAAGATGTGGATCTTCTACGTGATGTACGCCTTCATGGCCTATTTCTTCACCCTTATCTTTTCGAATGGCTATGAAGGGAAGGGATTGATGGAGGGCGTCAGGTACGGGACGTACGTTGCCATGATGGTGGCATTGCCCGCGGCGTACGGGACCTACGGGTCGATGGCTGTTCCGTACAGCCTTGCACTGAAATGGTTCCTTGGCGGCTGGGTGGAGTTCATTCTCTGCGGCGTTGCACTGACGTATGTCTTTGGAGCCAAGAAGGAATCAGCTCCCGCTGCGTGAGGTAATGTTGATTTGTTGATTTGTCGATTGTTGATTTATTGATTGGAAATCCGGTTTCTCACCAGATAATTCAGAGTGGGAAATCGGATTTTCATTTTTCCCGAGCATTCTGACGTTCTTTCAACGTTGCTTCCTCACTATCTTCTCCCTACCTTTTTTTCACCCGCAAACACCCTACCTAAACAATTCGAGGTCCCCCATGAAACGAAATCTCTTCGAGATTCTTTCGCTCGCTCTGGTACTTTCCCTGTTTGCTGCCGGCGGTTGCTCCACGCAACAGCAAACGGTAATGCCCCAGAGTTCGAGTTTTGTCAATGTTGATACAGTGAGGGCCGGTCAATTTGACACCGGCAAGATGTGGACGTTCGATTATCCCCCCACCGATTACTTCAAGCAGGCCTACAACTTCGCAGCTTCGAAGGAATGGTACGAGAAGGCACGCCTTGGCGCCCTTCGGCTCCCGGGATGCACCGCTTCGTTTGTCTCAGAAGACGGCTTGGTTTTTACGAATCACCATTGCGCACGCAGAGCCCTTGATCGCGTGAACAAAGAGGGAGAGAACCTCCCCGAGAACGGTTTCTATGCGCCGACCCTGGCAGACGAACGCAAAGCTCCCGGCCAATACGCAGACCAGCTTCAGTTGATGGAAGACGTGACAGCGGAGATTGTCGCTGCATTCGAGAGCGGGAAAACCGATGAGGAGCGCGTTGCCAATCGGACAGCCAAAATCACTGAAATCGAAAAAAGATACAAAGACAAGACCGGGCTGAACTGCAACGTGGTAACGTTTTACAACGGTGGAAAGTACTCTTTGTACGGGTACAAACGCTACAACGATGTCCGGCTTGTGTTCGCTCCCGAACTTGCTCTCGGTTTCTTCGGAGGCGATTATGACAACTTCACCTATCCGCGCTACGACCTGGATATCTCATTCTTCCGTGTTTACGACGACGACGGAAAGCCTCTGAAAACAAAGAACTTCTTCAAGTGGAGCAACAATGGCGCCGAGGAAGGCGAACCCGTATTCGTGGTCGGAAACCCGGGACGCACAAGCCGGCTGTACACCGTGGCCCAGCTGGAATACAACCGGGATCATACGTATCCCTACGTCCTGGCGCGGCTCACAGAAATGGTTTCGATGTATTCAGCGTACATCAATCGACATCCGGATTCCAAATTGCAGTATCAGTCTGATTTGTTTGGCTTCTCCAACAGCCAGAAGGTCTATGTCGGCCGTGTCAAAGGGCTGCATGATCCGATTGTCATGGCGAAGAAGAGGGACTTTGAGAAGAAGTTCAGGAACTCCGTGATGGCAAATCCGGCCTTGAAAGCCCAGTACGAGAAGGTTTGGAGTGACATTGAAGCCGCGCAAAAAGACAAAGCGGCCCTCTTCAACGAACTTCAGGCCTTGACCTTTGCGGGAATCGGCCGTCCGACGGTCCTAAGTCTCGCGAACAACATGCTCGATTATGCAAATCTCCTCCGCATGCCTGAAGCCGACCGGGCGCCCAGATTGCGGGGAGGAACGCTTGATTCTTACAAAGGACAGCTGGCCGAGATATCCGTAAACACGGAACTCGACCAGACAGTTCTTGCGAATTACCTGAAAAATCTTTCGGCCTTCTTCGGCACGAAGGACGCTTCCTTCAACAAGCTTATGGGCGGACTATCGCCGGATGCGGCTGCCGGATCTCTCATGAAGTCGACAATTCTCACGAAGCAGGAGAATGTAAAGAACCTTCTGGAGAAGTCGGCCGATGAAATCGAGAAATCGACCGATCCGTTCATTTCTTTTGTTGCTTCCCTGTCACAACGTGCAAAGACCGTCCGAGAGAAATATTCCGAGGCGATCTCAAGGGAACAGGCACGCGTGCAGGTTCTGGGCAAAGCAGTATTTGATGTTTACGGTACTTCCTTCCCGCCCGATGCAACATTCACACTTCGAATTGCCGACGGCGTCGTAAAGAACTATGAATACAACGGCACGTTGGCTCCGCTGTACACGACGTTCTACGGCCTGTACGACAGGTACCATTCATTCAACAAACAGGATCCCTGGGCACTGCCTGATCGCTGGAAGAATCCGCCCGCAACGTTCGATATGAGTACGCGCTACAATTTCATTTCGACCAACGACATTATTGGCGGTAATTCCGGAAGCGCAGTGGTCAACAAGAACCTCGAAGTCGTTGGCATTGCCTTCGATGGCAACATGGAAAGCCTCCCCGGCGATTATATCTTTGACGACACATTGAATCGATGCGTTTCGGTGCATTCTTCGGGCATTCTGGAAGCTCTCGATGATATTTACCGGGCCGCGCGGATTGCCGCTGAGCTCAGGGCAGGAAAGATCCAGTAACACGTTTTTGTCATCCGTCCTCCAAGGCGCTCTTCACAGGGCGCCTTTTTTTATCTCTGTGTTCTGTGCACAGAAAACGTTGGCCTTTTGCATTTCGCGGTCTGTTTTTTTACTTTGTTTCGATTTCCAAAATCGATATTCTCCTCTCATGATCCGATTATTCCCATGAATCCTCTCCTCTCCATCAATCTCATCGACTATCTCATCATTGGTGGATATGTCCTCGTAACGATTTTCGTAGGATACGCCCTCAAGAAATACATGAGAACGGGAGAAGATTTTTTTCTCTCCGGGCGGTCGCTTCCAAGCTGGATCACGGGATTGGCGTTCCTTTCGGCCAACCTTGGGGCATTGGAGGTTGTCGGTATGGTGGCAAACTCCGCAAAGTACGGGATCCTGACGGTTCATTTCTACTGGATCGGCGCCATCCCCGCAATGATCTTTCTCGGCATTTTTATGATGCCGTTCTATTATCAAAGCAAGATCAAAAGCGTCCCCGAGTATCTGAAGCATCGCTTCAACGAGCCCACAAGGGCACTGAATGCCGTATCGTTCGCGATCATGACCATCCTGATGAGCGGCATCAGCATGTATGCAATGGCCCTGTTGTTCGAGTCGATGCTCGGATGGTCCCTCACTTCCAGCATCCTGCTTTCCGCACTTGTCGTATTGCTCTACGTCTTCTGGGGCGGACTGTCTTCCTCCATTTACAATGAAGTCATCCAATTTTTCCTGATCTGGCTCGGATTGCTCCCCGTCGTCTACATTGGACTTGAAGCAACAGGTGGCCTGGAGGGGCTTGCCCAAAAAGTGCCCGAGTCCTTCTTCCATGCATGGCAAACCATGGGGAGTTCCGACACGAATCCGCTCGGAGTGGACTATCTCGGCGTGATCCTCGGCCTGGGGTTTGTCCTTTCGTTCGGATACTGGACCACCGACTTTCTTGTGGTTCAGCGGGCACTGGCTTCAGAGAATCTTCAGGCAGCGCGAAGAACGCCGATCCTGGCCGCTTTTCCAAAGGCGCTGGTCCCCGTCATTGTGGTTCTGCCGGGATTGATCGCCGTTGCCGTGCTTCCCGAGTTTCAAGCGGGAGGTGAGGCTTCACCCGACTACAATTCAGCGATCATCCGACTCTTCGCTCATTACCTCCCGAACGGCGTACTCGGACTGGCCATAACGGGCCTTCTGGCCAGTTTCATGTCGGGAATGGCGGGGAATGTGACTGCGTTCAACACGGTCTGGACGTATGACATCTACGGAAGTTACATCAGGAAGAACATGCCCGATGAGCACTATCTCAAGGTTGGAAAGTACACGACGGTGTTCGGCGTCCTCGTCAGCATCGGAGCGGCTTATATCGTCAGCTCGTTCCCCAACCTCATGGACTACATGCAGCTGGTCTTCTCCTTCTTCAATGCTCCCCTCTTTGCCACGTTTCTGCTGGGAATGTTCTGGAAGCGGGCAACACCGTGGGGAGGATTTTGGGGGCTACTCGCCGGTATCATCGCCGCTGCGGTCCACTACTTCTTCTATAGGATGGAGTACCTTCACTATGCCAGTGAGATGGGGGCCAACTTCTATCAGGCATGGTGGGCATGGCTTACAGACTTCGTTGTAACGATTGTCGTAAGCCTCTTTACAAAGCGGAAACCTCTTGAAGAGCTTCAGGGGTTGGTGTACGGCCTGGCATCGATCACGGAAGAGCGGGTATCGTTTTTCCGCCGCCCCGAAGTGTGGGGATCGGTTGCCATCATCTTCACATTCGCTCTCAACATTCTCTTCTGGTGATTCTATGGAACAGCAGAAACACTTCTTCGATCTGAAGATTCCTCTGGGGACCCTTCTGTCGGCTTATGGTGCGATCCTTGCTCTGTACGGGATCCTGGGCGACGCATCACTTCACGAGAAGTCTCTTGGGATCAACATCAACTTGATATGGGGAATCGTCATGTTGATCACGGGTGGGCTGTTTCTCGCATTTCATTTTCTGAGGAAACGATAATACCGCAGAACTGCATCCCTATTTCGCGTTTGACAGTTTGTAGTTGGCCTTCCAGTGAATCGTTCCCGATTGCCCCGGCAAGACAGAGACAAAAGCCACATTTGCCGCTCTTCGTATTGCTGCCTGCGGCGTCTCCGAACATTCGAAAGAGACCAGGTTCATTCCTGCCGGTTCTGTGAACGTCAAAGTGTACGGATCGTTCCCAACCACCGTGCTCGATCCGACGAGTGCAGGTTCATTCCACCGCACATCGATCAAATCAACACCGCCCGATGATATGTGCCTGTTACTCGAAACCAGTTGAGGGTGTAGTCGTCGTTCACGAATAATGAATGCCTGTGAGCGGTACCGTTCATCGATCGCTCCAGGTGGAAAGGCCTTCTTGAAGGATCCGACGAATGTGTCGGACCAGTACTCGAAAACGAGGTACTCCTTGTGGGGATCAAGTCCGAGATCCGCAAATGAGATCTCCGGAAAATCTCCGCCTGTTCGGCCCAGGACCTGCCATGATTCGAAGGCGCGGTTGAGTTCAAGAAGGTACAGGAAGCAATTTGGTGCGTACCCGGCATCGAAAACGCGCGGACCGGAGCCGCTGACTTCGTTGTCAACCTGGCCAAGCCGATCGCTGCGCGAAGGATCGACATCATAGAGTTGCCCGGGAAGTGTAAAGAGAACCGGAGATGTTTTTTGGGCGGCAGCGACTACGGGGGTCCGATAAACGGCCGGCTTGTCTGTCAGCATCATCAGTGCACCTGTGAGTGAGGTGACCATGGTGGACCGATACGCATCATCGTTGAGTTCAATATGATCCGGGTCGTTCCGCCAGACGACATTGTTGAACGAGTTGTATTGCGATAGCCCGGCGTATGAAAATCCGTCGTCACCGATGCGGCAGCCGTCGATGATTCCCACGAGTTCCGGGCGGATTCCCCAGCAACCCAGCATGAATTTTTCCCGCCCGATCTCGTCGCGGATGGTCTGCACATATCGGCGGAATGTCTCAACTCGATCAATGCCGCGTGATTCGAAGTAGGCCGCGTTCGCGTTGTATCCCTCATATCGCAGGTGGCGGAGCGCATCCACTTTGAAGTACTGCCATCCTTGTTCCTTCAATCCGCGGTAAAGGGGTTTGACAAGTGTGTCAAGCACTGCAGGATTCGATCCGTCCGGGGCATATCGGATCCAATTCCCAAACGCAGGTTTCCCATTCACTGCCCGAACAAAAAAGTCGGGATGGGAAAACGCGTACGCACTATCGTGGAAATTCGTCGCAGTCCAGATGCCCGGCTTTAATCCCTTTCCGGTGATGTACTCCGACAAGAATCGCAACCCGCGGGGGAACGTCTCTTTCGGCGTGAGCCAGAACTCCGGGGTGCCGTTCTTTCGCTGATATCCGTCATCCATCTGAAAGTACTCAAAGCCGTAAGGCTTCAGCACCTCTGCAACGACATCCGCCGTCTTCATCATATCCTGTTCGCTCACTTTGTTGAAGAACGCAAACCAGGAAATCCATCCTGCAACAGAAGAAGGCCACACTTTGTAATTCCATGGCTCAAAATACTTCAGCCCTCTGTGCCGTTGATAGTAGCGGGGTCGAAACCGGAGAACAATTTCAAATCCTTCCACGTCAATCAGAAAGGAACGGACTTTCTTTCCCTCTGCTTTCGGTATGATCGACATTGAGGGATTTGCGTCAACGGAAATTACCCAATCGAATTTTCGATCGTACACGGCACGGTTTCTCAGGCTCCTGCTTAATCCCGACGCGTTGCGAACTACCAGGGGGCTCCTGGCCGGCGGTTCGGTCTCGCAGGGAAATCCTTCTTCGCTTGTCTTGACGATTCCCTGAAGTCGTATCTTCCTGTTCCAGTCGTTCGTGGTCATCAGCAAGGTCTGGGTCACGGCATCCCCATTTCGCTCCGTCAGAACCCGATACTGGAACTTCGCCGCCTCAACGTTCAATCTTACGGAAAGTATTGTGTCTTGATGATAGTGGATAACAAGAGATCTGCCTGAAAGCCCGATTTCGGCTGCCCCGTTCTCAGGCGCTGGAATCTGAGCGGCCAGTACGAACGGGATCGCAAAGAGCATCAGGACGCCGCGAGAGATCTTTACCATGGAGGTTCCAGAATGTGATTGCTGGTTTGTTTCGGTTTCACAGTGAAAGTATTGCTTTTTTTCACCGAATTGGAATCAATTCCGGACATTGAACAGTTGATCGGGATGAGATCGGTGTCTCCAGCGTTGACTACGGCCGGTTTGGCTGCATTTGATTCTCGACACTTGAATTAGTATAATTTGAGTCCTGTTTCTCTCTTCTGAATGCTGAATCCGACCGGCTGCCCGTAGCGGGCCGTATCCAACGATGTGAGCTTTATCCTGTTGTCTTCACATCCACCTGTTGAAAAATACCTAACCCTGCAGGGAGAGCGTATGTATCTTCGTTTTGTTCAGGCCGTGGCAAAGCGTGAAGAAGTAGAGAATCTCCGGTCGCTTTACACAAATACCATCATTCCCGCCCTTCAGGGAACGCCCGGATGTCTTTATGCCTGCCTGATGCAAAACAGCAGGGATCCTGACGATGTTGTTTCCATGACATTGTGGGAGAGCCACGAAGACGCCGAAGAATACGTCAAGGGGGGAATGTTCGAACATCTGATGAAGCAGGTTCGGCCGATGCTTTCCGACGCCGCCGAATGGCGGGTGAGACTTTCGAAAGAAGTGAAATTGGAGTACTCCCCGTCACAGCGGGAGCCGGTGATTTCAACGTATCCTGTCACACTGGATCTGCCGACAAAACAAATGGACGGCTCCAGCCCCAAGAGCATGTTCCTTCGGTTGGTCATGGTCAATCTGAAACCCGACATGAAAGAAGAGTATCACCGGCTTTACGTTAACCAGATCATTCCTTCACTGCTTGAGACCAAAGGGTGCCTCCACGCATATCTCATTATGCCTTCACGTGGAGACAATAAGTCCATCTCGGTGACCATATGGGACACGAAAGAGGACGCTGCTGCGTACGAACATTCGGGACAATTTGCTTCGCTGGTCGAGAAGGTCAAACATACCTTCACCGATTTGTATCAGTGGAAAATGGAACTGGACAAGAGCAAGCGGGGGCAATCAGTGACGACGGAAGACCTCAAAGTGGAAGGATACAGTGTTGTGACTATGAAGAATTTTCAGTAATCTTGGTGTGGAAAGGAGAGCAAGCATGCCGACGGTTCCGTTTCAGCAGTTCCTTGAGAGTCTTCATAAACAATTTCCCAATCTCAAGCAGTACGATGAGACAAGACTTTTTTCCCTCCTTATGCAGGCCGGCGTGAACGTGGAATTCGAAATCGACAACGACGGCAATACCATGATCTCCCACGGCGAGATCAGCGGCGACTCGAAGTCGAAGTTAGGCCAGCTTTAGTCTTCTGGCACCTGCTTCGCTTTTCTCTCCTTACTATCCGATTTCCCGCAGCTGAGTGCGTTAATCTTTAATGACGGTGGGGTTGATTTTTCCGCATCGAATAACTAGCTTGCGCCATCCTTTTCAGACCGGATAACAAACCAACCAACGACCGGTCTTGTCTTGCGGCACACTCACATCATTGTGGAATCTTGACCATGATTGGTCAGACGATTTCGCACTACAGAATCCTTGAGAAGCTTGGTGAGGGGGGAATGGGTGTCGTCTACAAGGCAGAAGACATCAGGCTGCACAGACCTGTCGCCGTAAAATTCCTACCACTCGGCAAGCGTGCCTCAAAGGATCAGACCGATCGTTTCATTCATGAGGCCCAGGCAGCTGCAGCCCTTTCCCACCCCAACATCGCGACGGTGTTCGAACTGGACGAAGTCGAGGATACTCTTACGCATACGACCCAGGCCTTCATTGCAATGGAGTATGTGGAGGGAGAGACGCTTGAAGAAATAGTCCGAGGCGGACCTCTTCCAGCTGATCGTGTGAGGAACATTGCGATCCAGATTGCTCAAGGATTGCTGAACGCTCACCAACAAGGAACCATCCATCGGGACATCAAACCCTCGAATGTCATCATCAACAGAGAGGGAGTCGTCAAGCTGCTTGATTTCGGTCTGGCAAAACTCGCCCAGGATACCACGATCGGAGAGAAGAGCACAATTGCGGGAAGCGCAGCGTATATGTCTCCCGAGCAAGCGCAGGGTGAGAAGCTTGACCTTCGGACCGACATTTGGTCCTTTGGAGTTGTGCTCTATCAAATGCTCTCGGGTCGCCTCCCCTTCCGTGGTGAACATGCACCCGCGTTGATGTATTCAATCGTGAATGAGGAGGCGTTGCCCCTCAAAGCGATTCGTTCTGATACCCCTGACGACCTTGTTGCCATCTGCCAGCGTTGCCTCCAAAAAAATCGCGACAGTCGGCCACAGGGAGCTGGCGAGATTCTCGAAATTCTCGGATCTACACGCCCGGTGTTCCGCCAGTGGAGTTTAGGCAAACGATTTGCTCTTTTCACCCAAGAACCTACAGCTCGCTGGGTCGGCGTCTTCTCTCTGCTTCTGATTGTCGCTGTCATCGTTTGGTACATCTTCACTTCGCCGACACAGCCGACGATACCTTCAGAGGTAAAAAGATGGCGACTCGCGGTCATGCCGTTCGAGAATCTTACAAAGAAGGCCGAATCTGACGACTGGCATGAGATTATCCCGGCAATGATGATTCACGAACTCACAGGAGTCCCTTATCTCGGAATTCTGGACTACTCGGGCTCGGACGGCTACAGAATCCAAGAGGCGGACAGCGTCTCGAATATCATCAGCGGCAAGATTCTACCCGCCCAAATCGGGTTTCGCATTCAATCGAATCTCGTGGACGTCAAATCCGGCGAGATAAGCACCACCTATGAACAAGAAATACGGGGCGAACTGGAACTCCCCGAGGTGATAAGAGGTTCGGCCGAACACATACTTGGTTATTTTGAGATCAACATTCTTGAGGCGGGAAAGGGGGATGACCTCCGTGGATGGCATTCAGCCCGGCTTCAGAACCCTGCCGCCGTCCGTGCTTTCCTTCAGGCCAGCAATCTCATCTTCAGGGACATGCCTGGAGTTGAAGAGATTCTCTATCGTGCCATTGAATTGGATTCCACATTCATCTCCCCACGTGTATGGCTGATTTCCAGGCTCACGAATCAAGGAAGAGCCGAAGAAGCACAAGATCAACTGCCTGCCCTCGAAAAATTCGGGCCCTCCGCAAGTCCCTTTGAGCACGCGATGATTGGGTGGGCGAAGGCACGACTTGCCAATGACCTCCCTGAACAGAGAAAATCTCTTCAGCTCGCACTGCAATATTTGCCGGGTAACAAGATTCTCATCGCAAATCTGGCAATGAATCACTTTAGGCAGAATGACTATGAAGGGACGATCAACGTCCTCAAACCCCTTCTCGCTGCCCACTGGGAATATCCTCCGATCTATGCTCTCGCCGGACTGTGCCTTATGAAGACCGGCAAGTATTCAGAATCGAAGACCCTTCTGGAGCGTTCACTGGATGTTACTCCCGTTTTCCCAAAGGTCTACAGTATGCTAGCCGCATTATCATCAAGGGAAGGAAAGACATCGGAGTTTCAACGTTACGAAGAACACTTCTTGAACAAATTCAAAGACCAAAAAGCATCCCCTGCAAGGGCTTACGAAGAGATGGGATTGGATTTTTACGAGACCGGACAGAGCGAAAGAGCTCGACAGTATTTTGAAAAATCCCTACAACTCGATTCTACATCGACAAAGGCCAGCATGCTAAGAGAGTTCCTTAGGACAATCAACTAGTCATTCCTAGGTCTCAACCAATCAAAAAGGGAGGATACCATGCCAACAGTAAAAATGATCGGCAAGAGAGTCAAGATGGCCCACAACACGTTTGATGACAAAATTCACGCAATTGTGTGGCTTGCTTACTCGAACAAGGCTTTCTACAAAAATCTCTGGGCTGGTAGCAAGGGCGCCAAAAAGGCCAAGAATCTGAGAACAGTATTGGAAAAGAACGGATTCAAGGGTGACGCCGCCTTGAAGGCCGATGACATGAAAAGACTTAGAAAAAGTCTCAACCATGCAAAGGTGAATGCCACCCCAAGGGAACTCATGGACGCCCTGCGCAAGTATACAACCCCCAAAAAGAAAATCAACTCAGCTTGGGTGGAGTGGTAGAGATTTCGTTTTGTCTCTGTTGCGAATGATCCCCAATCTCATGCAGCCGATCCGTCGGAAGGTCGACAGTGTTGCAGAGAATCTTCCGTTGCCTGCGCGAAGAGATTTTACGCGATATTTGCATCGCGCAAGGAGAAATAATCAGAGGACAACTCTCCGCGCGGGCAGCCGGATCCTTCCATATTGGCTCCTTCTTCCCTGGTGGGTCTCGAAAGCACAAATCCGTCACGCCACTCCCCAGGTTCTGGACGATATCCTTTGGGGTCAATACTGCCTTTATCTGGGTATTCGGATCAGAGACGATTTGTTTGACCGACATACCTGGTCAAGACACCTGGGTAGTGCAAGCACGAAATTCCTTCAAGAGGCAAAGAAGGCTTATCTGCGACATTTCCCCCCGGCTTCCGTTTTCTGGACCTACCACCGCCGCTGCTTACATTCAACCCAAGTTGCAATCCTCTGTGTCGATAGGATCCAGAGGAATCGCAGCAGTCGGCCGTCACATCTCCTCCGTGAGTACGCCAAGGTTTCCTCCATCTTCAAGGTCGGCGCATTCGCCCTTTGCGTTCTCCTTCAACGAAAAGAATGGATGCGACAGATCTCCCAATTTGCTGACGGTCTTGCAACAGCCGGCCAAATACTCGATGATCTCGAAGATATTTCCGATGATCTGGCGGCGGGCCGTTTGAACTATGCTGCACTCTTTACACTGAAAAGTTTTCAGCGAAAGAATCTATCACTTACTCGGCTGTCAGCTAGGATCGCAAATCAGATTTTCTTCTCGGATACGGTAGACGGTATCTTTGCAGTCACGCGCCATCACCTGGATTTGGCAGCAAGCGCGTTGAAGTCTCTCCCTGTGCCCGGCCCAGTGTCGTATTTGAACCACTACTATACCCAGCTCGACAAGTATCAAAAAGATCTGCGCTCGGGGAGGTCCAGATTCATTTCCTTTTCGCAGATCATGTTGCCCAAGCCTGGGTGAAGCCGCGGAAACTGCAAGTTCTCCGCATTGCATTTGACTCTCTCCAGCGCTATTTTCCATTCGTGAAGGATCAAAAACGAAGATACTCCCTGTTGATTCTGGGAACTGTCCTTGCCGGCAGTCTTCATCTCGGTCCTTTCCCACTTCTTGCGCAACCTTCGGCGGACAGAACGCTCCAGCGGGAAATCGAAAAGGCCTGCAGAGACTT
>DATDRF010000093.1:0-29255 GCA_035291905.1 Bacteroidota bacterium | reverse complement strand
AGGTTTGGCACCTCGATGTCGGTTCATCGCATCCTGGGGCTGGAGAAGGTCCCAAGGGTTTGGCTGTTCGCCAATTAAAGCGGTACGTGAACTGGGTTCAGAACGTCGTGAGACAGTTCGGTCCCTATCCTGTGCGGGCGTAGGAAGCTTGAGGGGCGTCGCTCCTAGTACGAGAGGACCAGAGTGAACGGACCGACGGTGAATGAGTTGTCACGCCAGTGGCATTGCTCAGTAGCCATGTCCGGACGGGATAAGCACTGAAAGCATCTAAGTGCGAAACCCACCCCAAGATGAGGCTTCCCTCCCGCCGCAAGGCGGGCTAAAGACCCCAAGGAGATGACTTGGTTGATAGGCCGCAGATGGAAACGCAGCAATGCGTGAGTCGAGCGGTACTAATAGGTCGTGAGACTTAACCAATTATTTTTATTGAGCACAGACCGATCTTAAGTCGGATCAGGTGCATCAATAAAGTGTTGGGCAAGCGCTCAAGCGCTCTTGTCTCTTCTCAATTGAGTTTTCTGGTGTCAATATCGAGGGTGTCACACCTCTTCCCATTTCGAACAGAGAAGTTAAGCCCCTCGGAGCCAATGGTACTATGCCGGCGACGGTACGGGAGAGTAGGACGATGCCAGATTTTATTCTGAACCCCTTCAGGCTTCGGCTTGAAGGGGTTTCTTTTTTGAGGCTCACACTTTTCCATTCTGTGTTCGATATTCGATATTGTTTTTCCAGAGCGCAAAAGCAATGTCGAATATCGAATGCCGAATGTAGAACGTCGAAGTCTCCCCTCATTCCCTCTTTTTTCGCCACGCCTTGCAGCCGCGGGCATATTTCGCTACATTGATCCCACAGCGCGCACGTCATGAAGAAGAAAAACCTCAAAGGCCTCACGCTCGCCGAACTGAAAGAATTCGTCCACTCCCTCGGTGAAGCCCCCTATCGGGCAAACCAGCTCTTTTCCTGGATCTACGAGAAAAAAGCCGATGCGTTTGAGGATATGTCCGATATCTCCCGGGGATTCCGCGAAACGCTTGCCAAATCGGCAACTCTGGACGGGCTTCGTGTCGCCGATCGGCAGGCATCGCCGACCGACGGCACATTGAAAATCCTTTTTGAATTGTCCGACGGCAAGAAAATCGAGAGCGTGCTGATACCTCCAGACCCCAAGGCCGCGGAAATCGAACGTCGGTTGACCCTCTGCATCTCAACACAAGTCGGGTGCCCTCTGGACTGCGCATTTTGTGCAACCGGTGCAATGGGCTTCTCGCGAAACCTCACCGTTGGCGAAATCGTCGACCAGGTTCTTCAAGCCCAAAAACTCTCGCCCCGTAGAATCACAAACCTTGTCTTCATGGGGATGGGCGAACCGATGCTGAACTATGACAACGTCATGACAGCCGTTGACCTTTTGAATGACGACCGTTCCACGAACATCGGAGCAAGGCACATAACGATCTCGACAGCCGGCTATCCGGAAAAGATCAAGCAGCTGGCCGACGAAAAGCGAACCGTCAAGCTGGCCCTTTCATTGCACTCCCTTGATAATGAGAAACGCAGCAAGCTCATGCCGCTGAACAAGAAATACCCGGTGCCCGTCTTGCTTGAAGCGATAGAGTATTATTGGCGTTCGACCCGTCGCCGACCGACCCTTGAGTACATTCTGTTCGATGGTTTCAATGATACCGAGGAGGACGTAAGGAAACTGGTAATGCTCTCCCGGCGTATCCCCTGCAAAGTCAATATTATTCCGTTTCACTCAATTGCGTCAGTCCACCCGGCCGGATTTGGCGCCGGCCTCCGGCCTTCACCGGTCAAGAAAATCCAGGAGTTCGCGCAAAATCTCAGAGATGGCGATCTGACTGTGATGGTAAGGCGAAGTGCAGGCCAGGACATTGACGCCGCCTGCGGCCAGCTAGCCGTCGGGGCGCAGCTTTCCCGGAAGGGCCGGTCGGTCGGAAACAAACAACAGATTCATTCAAAACAAATCCCCGAACACATTTCTTAACCCCGAAAATTCTATGCACATCGTCCTCTTTGGCCCTCCCGGCGTTGGAAAAGGAACTCAAGCGAAACTTCTGACCGAAGAATTCGGCATCCCCCATGTTTCAACAGGTGACCTGCTGCGTGCTGCAGTGAAAGACGAAACACCCCTCGGCATAAAAGCAAAGGAATACATGGTGGGTGGCAACCTTGTACCCGATGAGATCATGATAGGCCTCGTCGAAGAGATTATCAGATCTCCAATGGCTAAGAAAGGGATCATTCTCGATGGATTTCCCCGCACGGTTGCGCAGGCAAAAGCCCTCGATGGAGTTTTGGAGGGCTTGGGGGTCACACTTCACGTCATCAGTCTCAGAACCGAGCACGAAGAGGTCATCCGTCGGCTGAGCTCGAGACGAATGTGCCGGCAGTGCGGCCGCATTTACAGTCTGTCGCAACTGGAAAAGGGTGAAGCATCGCGCTGTCCTTCCTGTGGCGGTGAATTGTACCAGCGCCACGACGACGCACCTGAGACGATCAGGCATCGGTTGGAAGTCTATGTCAAGCAAACGAAGCCACTCAAAGATTTCTATCGCAAGTCCGGCCGGTTCTCCGAGACAAACGGAATGCTGGCGGTACCTGTTGTTCACAAGGCTATCCTGGATGTGCTCCTCAAGAACAAGGCGGACTAGCAGGGGATGAAACCGTACCAGCCGAGGCCGAATCCGTCCGATCATCCGTATGTCATTGCCCACCGCGGCATTTCCAACAAGGCGCCGGAAAATACTCTTTCCTCATTTTCCCGGGCAGTATCGACGCCGGGTGTGAGAATGATCGAACTCGACGTGAGGATTTCGCAGGATGAGCAGGTTGTTGTGCTCCATGACAGAACACTGCAGCGCACCTCAACGGGAAACGGAGCGGCCCACAACTACACACTGAAAGAACTAAAGGAGTTTGATGCCGGATCGTGGTTCCATCCCTCGTTTTCGTCCGAACGAATCCCCACTCTGACAGAGGTGCTTCGATTGGCGAAAGGCAAGACATGGGTGAACATTGAATTGAAGCGGGATGTCTTCAATCGGAATCACGACCTCTTCGTTCAGCGTGTGATCGACACTGTGCGGGCGGAAAGGATGGAGGATCAGGTGCTCTATTCAAGCTTCACGCATGATCTTCTTGCGCTGGTGCGCAAAGTGGAGCCGCAGGCCATCACCGGTGCGATCTACAATATTTATCGCGATTTCGGGAGGTCTCCGTCAAAACTTGCGGGCCGTGTCCATGCTTCCGTCTTTGTTTGTGCGAAACATGAATTGCGAAAATCCATGGTTCGTGATGCGCGTCAACATGGACTCGCATTGTACGTGTACACACTGAATTCAATCCAGGATGCGAGAAAGATGATTCAGCTCGGTGTTGACGGAATCATCTCTGACAATGCGGACGGAATTGTTGCGGCTTTGAACGAACAGAAGTGACGCTTCTCCTTGATTTTTATCACCAACTTGATGATATTGGTGAAGTAATTGTCATAATCCATAATTCGGGAGAATTTTTGATGAAAAAGATTCATGCAATTGCCCTTCTGCTGGCCCTTGCTGTTGCAGTTGGGAATGTCTCTGCGCAGGATGTGGGTGCAGAATTGAAGAAAATGGGTGAGACCAACGGCAAAGCGTATGTCGGTCCCCTGATGGCGGGTTGGGGCGCAGGTATGAATTCCGGCTGGTTCCATTCGGCCGATCTCCATGGTGTTCTGGGATTCGACATCCAGGTGAAGGCGATGTTTGCCGCGATTCCCGACGAGGACAAGACATACATGTTTCAGACTCCGGCGACAATAGGGCCGCTTACGAGAGGAACCGACTATCCGTCGGAAGTGAAGGCAAATACGGTCGTGGGAGCAACGGATCCGACTCCTGTCATGAGCGGTGCAACCGAAGTCATGAAGATCCCCGGGGGCCTGGACCTGTCAGGTGCTCCGTTTTTTGCCCCTCAGATTTCGATCGGACTCCCCTTTGGGCTCGAGGTCATGGGTCGTTTCCTCCCCACCACGAAGCTCGGGGACGCGGGGAAAGTGAATTTTACTGGCTTTGGATTGAGGCATGACGTTGACCAGTACATTCCGCTCTTGCCGCTTGACTTGGCTGTCCACTTTGCCACGCAAAAGTTTAACTATGAGGATGGAAAGGGGCAGAAACTCATTTCTGCGAGCGGAACGGCTTTTGGCCTTGTGGCAAGCAAAGGACTTCTGTTCCTCACTGTCTATGGCGGCTTTCAAATTGAGAGTTCTTCCTGGGATATTGGACCCTACGATGCCCAGATAGTCACCACGGCGGGGACTCAGACAGTCACTATTCCTCAATTTACTATTGAGGGTAAGAACAAGTCGCGTGTTCTGGTGGGAGTTCGTCTCCTGCTTGCCGTTATCAACGTGCATGCGGACTACAGCATCGCTTCGACTCCCGTCTTGACTGCGGGCATTGGCATTACATTCCGTTGAGCATGCATCGGGTTGCACGAACGCAATGCGTTTCCTATATTACCCGTGGCGAAAACGCCACGGGTTTTTTTATCCACTTCCCAACGCACAAGAGTGAAACAACTCCTCCTCTTTCTCTCTCTCGTCTTCCTTAGCGCTTGCGATATCGATCAGAGTCCGCTTAACATGGCTTCGGACATGCTCGAGCGCGGGGTCACGCTGTTCGAAGAAGGCGATTACCAGCAGTCGGAAGTATTTCTCACACAGGCTATTTCTCTCTACGAACAGGCCAAGGACTACGCAAAGGCTGCTGAAGCCCATCTTGTTCTGTCCGAAATCGGTCTTGCCCAGGGTCAATTTCGCACAGCTCTCGAACAGGCCCAGACTGCATTTGAACAGAGCACTTCGGCAAACGATTTCCGGGGCCAGGCCCGCGTTCACCTTCAGCAGGGGGACATTCAAAAAGCCATGGGAGAGTACGAACGGGCGCTCGACCACTATGAGTCGTCGTACTCCCTCAGTGCCGCGTTCGACGACAAACCCTCGATATTCCTCGCCGAGATGCTAAAGGCCGGCGTTTATTATCGTCTCAGCAGGTGGGACCTTGCGCAGCGGTCGTATGAAACCTCGCTGAACTACTATCGGTCGGTCAATGACGATCCGAGTACTGCTCTTGCGCTGATGGGAATCGGGGAGACTTACTTTCAGCAGCGCAGGTACGGTGAAGCGCTGAATTCATTTACCCAGGCACAACATTCCCTCGACTCCGACGACCTCATTTCCGATGCCCGGCTGCACCTGGATCTCGGGATTGTCTATCGGGCTATGAATGAGGGGAATACCGCTCTTCGATACTTCCGTGACGGGGCCAACAGCCTTCGGGCCAGAAAGACCGCAAAGGAGTATGAAGCCCTGCTTCTCTTCTCGATCGGCACTGTCTACTACGAGAGCAGTCGGTGGGAGGATGCGAAGAGATTCTTCAACGAGGCAGTGGCGATTGCGCGGGAGGCCGGCGATAGGATCAGCGAGTCGTATCTCTACCTCTTCATTGCGCGCACCACTGAAAGCCAGATTCCCGCTTCGCAGAGAGATTTTCAGCTTGAGAAGAGGGTCCAAACTTATGAACAAATTGCTCAACGCTTTCAGGATTGTGGCCACAAGACGGGTGAGGCCTATTCGTATGTGCAGATTGGCACCCTGTATCAGAATGTAGGCCGGCTTGCGGAAGCCCGGGAGGCGTACCAAAGAGCGATAGACCTTGACGAGGAGAGGACTGCGGAATACCTGGACACGGAAGTGCATCTTTCCTATCAGCGAGAACTCGGAATCGAACAGAGCCACGAGGAATGGTATCGTCGCCTGGCCGTTGTGCTTCTGCAGTTGCGCCGCTCTGAGGATGCCCTTCGCTATCTCGACCGCGGCAGGTCGCGGGCTGTATCGAACATGATTGTTGAAGCTGATGTGTCGATTCGGAATATCGCTCTTCAAAATGAGATGTCCGAGTTCCGTTCACAGAACAAAGAATACAAGCTCCAGCAGCTGGAACTTTCAAGCATGGCAGCCCGGAGGCAGGCAAATCCGCAGGTTGTCAACCAGCTTCGACTGCAGATAACGAGAATGCGAGAAAACCTGAAGAAGATGTCCGACCGGATTTCGCAGACATATCCGAACTATGGACCTCTGACGGGCACGGTCGATTTGGTGCGCGTCGACGAATTACAGCCGCTCATACCGCGCGGGAGCATTGTCATCACTTATCTGCCGGCGCAGGACTATTTGTACATCTTCGTCCTTTCGCGCACCTCGTTCTCTGTGCACAACGCTGCTGTGGGGAGCGAGCGATTGCTGGGGATGGTCGACGAATACAAGAGGCTTCTGAAGGATCCAAACGTCTTTGCAGGATCATCCGGAGAGGCAAGCCTTCCCGCGATGACCCGGTTTGCCACGCTATCGACTCAACTCTATGATGTTCTAATCCGCCCGATCGATGGGATGCTGGATCGCAGTCTCGTGATCATTGCCGGAAAGGAGTTTGAGAATTTCCCATTTCAGACCATCGAGCGCGAAAATAAGAACGGGGTGATCAATTATCTCATTGAGCTCACCAGTGTGGATTACCTGGCATCGTTTTCGACCCTGAAATTCAGGACAGCGGGTGCGACCCGGATAAGGAATGTGGTGGCGTTGGGGAACCCCACCGGAAAGAACTGGTCGGTAGACTACGAACTCAGGGACATAAGGAGCTTTTTCAGGGAGGCAGTGGTTCAGATAGGGTTCGAAGCGACATGGGAGAATCTGAAATCCGCAAGGCAGGAAGTCGCTCAGATTTCATCGGAGTTCGAAAACAATCCTGGAAACGAGCCCTTCGGATCGATTGCTCTTTCGGACGGCACGACCATTGAAGAATCAATCGAGATCCCGTTTGAACGGCTCACGTCCCTGCCTGCCTTTCCGGTCATGGTTCTTTCAAACACGTTGGGCCAGGGAGTAGGTCTTACACCCCTGCACGCGTATCTGCTCAGGTTGAACGGAACCTCCGATGTGTTCTATAATGCCTGGAGTTCGGAAAGGAAGGCAACGAAATTCTTTAGCGAATTCTTCTATACACATCTCTCGAACGGGCTGGCTCCCGGAGACGCTTATCGGCAGGCAATTCTGAACCTCATTCAAACGCAAGAGGTGAATCACCCCTTCTCATGGGGACAGTTCTTTCACTACGGGATTGGTTGAAGCTGGGGGAGGCTAGTCGCGTCGGCGTACTTTGACGCTTCCGAGGCCGGATTCTATTTGAATCGAAATGGTGGGGGTATTTGAATTGTATCCCGTTGTCTCGTAGACGCCGTTCCTTCGATGGCTGAAATCGCCGTCAAGATCAAAACTTGAAAACCAGCTATCGCTGTACATCACACGCGCCTGGAGATCCTTGGGAAGGGTGACGGTCACAGCGCCGAGTCCCACCTCAATCTTTGCGTCTGCATCCTGTCGCAGTTTTCCGCCGAAATCGAGCCTGTAGGCCCCCACTCCTCCGCTGAATTTCAGTTTTCGGAAGTTCATGTTTATAAGATTCGTCGCCGTGAATTTGCTGACGCCCGATTCAATGACGATGGTCTCCGCGTCAATGGAGTTGGGCCTGTCGCAAAACATGTCGACCGCACTCGCGCCGGAAGAAACCTTCATGTTCCGGATTCGAAGGCCCGAGAGATCAAGCTCGCCTTTCCCGGCCCCCAGTTCAATCTTGAATGTAATGGGGATCGCATCGGTAAACTTGAGATTCCATTCCCGATCTTCCTCATCATCGTCATCATCGCGGGTCTTCCAAAAACCTCTTCGCTCTTTTGAGCGGATGACAAGTTCACCCCTGCCATTTCGAACGCGATAATCGATTTGGAACTCATCCGGGTCCGCCTCACGCGGAGCTCTGACGTCGGCAATGACGACTTTCGAGGCCTCGCCCCGTGAAATAAGGACTTTCCCGAACGAGACATCGATCGTGACGTTGAGCTCTTTCTCGGAGCCCCGGCTGATTTCCTTATGGAGCGTACCCTGGCTAAAAAGCGGCAGGTACAGCGCCACCAAGGGAAGCGAGAGGCCAATGAGACGACTATGCTTGTAAATGGATAGTATCATTCCGGCTTATTTTTACGGTTTTTTGAGCCGGGAGTTGCAGGGTTGGGCTAGTAATTTCGGAGTTTGTCACGCAGGTATTTATAGAGCATTTCCCTGGCCCTGAAAATGTGGGCCTTGACTGTCCCCAACGGAAGCTTCAAAATCTGGGCAATTTCCTGATATTCTAGCTCTTCCTGGTGGCGCATGACAATGACCTGCCGATACTTCGGAGGAAGGGAGTTAATGGCGTCTTCGAGAAGTTTCTTCCGTTGCGACGAGATCATTTCCTTGTCGGGCTCATACGTGGAATCAGGGAGCTCGAAACTGAAATCGCTTTCCTTAGACTCGATGGGCTTGTCGATAGAAAAGGTCTGGAGCTTCTTGCGGCGGATGTAATCAATGCAGTTGTTTGTGGCGATCTTGTAGAGCCAGGTGGAAAACGCATACTCGTTGTTGAACGATGGCAGCGAACCGAACGCCTTGATGAACGCCTCCTGGGTAAGATCCTTGACTTCGTCTTTTTCACGAATCATTCGGTAGATGAGGTTGAAAATGGCGTCGTGATACTTCTGTCGGAGCCGGGAGAAGGAATTCTGGTCGCCCGCGAGGGCTTCCTGAATCAGCGACATGTCTTCGTTGCGTGATTCGAAGCGGCGCTGCTCTGCTTTGTCAGGAGAATGGGGGGTGGAGGGTCGTCCGGAAGGCGGGGTATGTTTCCTTTTTTTTGACGGCATCCTGATGTGTCTGAACCTCGATGAAGAATCGTCACAGTAAAACCGGCAAACATCAAAGTAGCGAAAAAATCAGAGACCCGCAACGCGTGATGCGATCCGGTTTGCATCAAAATCCACTTTTGGTTACTTTGACTGAAACGTTCGCCAAACGCCAATCCCCATGTTTATCACGTTCGAAGGTCTCGATTATTCAGGCAAGTCCACCCAGGTCAATCGCGCGGTTGACCGGCTTAAGCGCGAGGGCCGATCGGTTCTCCTTGTCCGCGAGCCGGGGGGAACGGAAATCGGAGAAAAGATACGTTCAATCCTCCTGGACAGAAAATCCAAGGAGATGACAGAAATCAGCGAGCTGATGCTCTTTTCAGCCAGCAGGGCGCAACTGGTTTCCGAAGTCATTCGGCCCGCACTCGCGGTGGGAACCGTTGTGATCTGTGACCGGTTCTATGATTCGACGACCGCGTATCAGGGGTGGGGGCGCGGCATAGACCTCGAGGCCGTTCGGGCCATCAACACAACGGCGACGTTTGGGCTCGTTCCCGACCTAACGATCTACCTGGATGTTCGTCCGGACGAAATTGAACGGCGCATGAAAACGTCGGGGGCCCGAAAAGACCGTATGGAGTCCAACAACAGGAAGTTCTACGAGCGGGTTCGGGCGGGGTACCTCAGCATAGCTGAAGCCGAACAACGGTTCGCGCTGATCAACGGAGAGAGGGACGTCACCGAAGTCCACGAGGAAATCTGGAATCTTATTGCAAAGCGCCTGAAAGAGGCGTCATCTTTTCACACGTGAGGAGCATTTCATGAAGCGGATGGCGGGATGGGGTTTGATGATCGTTGTCGTGATGTACCTTGCTCTGGGGCTTATTGTTGTTTCCGATCACGACCTGTACCTCAAGATCTATCGCGGCATCGATACGTTTGGAAAGGTCTACAAGGAAATCAGCACCAACTATGTTGATGAGATCGATCCGGACCGATTCATGCGGGCCGGAATCGACGGGATGCTTAAGACGCTGGATCCTTACACCGTCTACATAGGGGAACGTGAAGGCGATGAGATTGATCTGGTGACGAACGGGAAATACGGGGGCGTAGGAATTACGATCGGTCTTCGCGATGGCAGCATCACCGTCGTCAACTTGCTTGAAGGTTTCTCTGCTGCGAAACAGGGAATCCGGGTTGGCGACCGGATTCTCGAGGTCGATGGGAAATCCCTGTCGGGAGATTCCTTCGATACGGTCAGATCACTCGTACGTGGCACGCCCGGGTCGGAGGTGCGCATGAAGATCGAGCGCGAAGGGGAGTCGGGCCCTCTGGAGTTTGTCTTGATTCGCGAAGAAATTGCAGTGAGGAATGTGACGTATGCGGGCTATGTGGAGAAGGGGATAGGGTACGTCAAGCTCGAACGGTTTTCGAGAACCGCGGGGGACGATGTACGTCTCGCCATCCGCAATCTCAAGGCGGGTGGAGAACTTCAGGGAATTGTTCTGGATCTCCGGGACAATCCGGGGGGGTTGTTGGATATGGCTGTGGATGTCGCCTCGAAGTTTCTTCCCGAGAGCAGCCTCGTTGTGACAACCAGAGGTCGGCGGCAGGATTCCGACCGAAGCTACGTCACGACGGAAAAACCGATGGCGGCCGGCATTCCCCTTGCTGTATTGGTTGACAGGGGGAGTGCAAGCGCCAGCGAGATCGTAGCAGGGGCCATTCAGGACCTGGATCGCGGGATCATCGTGGGATCTCGAACATTCGGCAAGGGACTGGTGCAGACTATCACCCGACTTTCCGAACAGACCTCGCTAAAAATGACAACGGGTCGGTACTTCACACCGAGCGGTCGAAGCATTCAGGAAATTGACTATTTCAACAAGACGGATGACGGCCGCGGCGTTGTCATTCCCGACAGTTCCAAACGTGTTTTTATGACAGTTCACAACAGAAAAGTGTACGAAGGGGGTGGAATTGAACCCGATTCCGTGATTCCCTCTCCAGAACCCGCCCGGTTGATTGCCGAGCTTTACCGTAAAGCGATGTTCTTCAAGTTTGCCACTCGGTTTGTTGCCGCAAAGAAGCAACTGCAGCGGAATGAAGTATCAGACAAAGTCCTTGATGATTTTGAGGCATTTGTGCGAGAGAAAGGATTCGAATACAAGGATGAGGGAGAAACCAAACTTGAAGACCTTCGCGAGGCCGCACGGAAAGGGAATTACGGCAAAGAATTCTTTGATCAGCTGAAGAAACTGTCCACGATGGTGGAGAAGGAAAAGCACCGGGTTTTCGAGCGCCATCGGGACGAAATCAAGCGTTCAATTCGTGATGAGTTGATCGGCAGGATTGGCGGTGAGCGGGAGAGGATTGAAGCGGGGTTCAAAGACGACAAGCCTCTTCAGACAGCTCTTGCCCTTTTGTCGCGCAAGAACAGGTATGAATCAATCCTGTCGGGGAAGAACTGAGTCAAACGCGCATTCAGGAATAAGGGCGGCATCTTCAGATGCCGTTTTTTTAGGTCCGGGCCGGAAAGAAAGGGCTATTCGAAAAGTTGCAGCTGAGGGATGGCTCTCTTGACCCTTGCCACAATCGAGTCAAAATCGCTTTTCACTGCCACGAAATCAAGGTTGTCGGTTGGAATGACGAGAACCGGACCCAGTTTGTAGCTTCCGATCCAATGTTCGTAATGCCTGTTGAGCTGCTCCAAGTAGTCCCGCGGAATATTCTGTTCGTACCCTCTCCCGCGTTGAGTAATCTGCCGCACGAGCGTGTCCACCGAGGCCTGCAGGTAGATCAACAGGTCCGGTGCCTTGAGGTATTCCATCATTTCATGAAACAGTGACACGTAGTTGGTGTAGTCCCGATCATCCATTTTGCCGATCTCGTACAAGTTCCTGGCAAAGATCTCGGCGTCTTCATAGATAGTCCGGTCCTGAATCACCGACATCCCCGATTCAATCATTTTCTTGTGCGATTTGAACCGATTGGCCAGAAAGTATATTTGAAGATGGAATGACCATCTTTCCATGTCTGCATAGAAATCCTGCAAATAGGGATTGTCATCGACGGATTCAAAATAGGGATTCCACTTGAATTCCTTGGCGAGAAGCCGCGTGAGGGTCGACTTTCCCGCCCCGATGTTGCCAGCAACAGCTACGAACAATGGTCCTTGCGATGCCATAATCTTTGTGATGGAAAATTGAGCATCAAATATATTCCATGCAGCTCAGAGAAGCAAGCTTACCGGCGTGTTGCGTTGACGAGCGAATCGAGTCCCTGGATGATCCTCGGCCCGGGGCGGCTGATGAGGCTTGCGCTGATTGATGCGACCCTCCCCTCCCGAACCGCCTTGAGCATTTTCCACTCGGGGTACGCGGCGCCAACCTCATCGATTGACCGAACAAGCTCGTCGGTGACAATGATCCAATCGGGTTGCAGCGACAGGACCTCTTCTCTGCTCACAAGCGGATAGGAGGTCGATGAATTGTGCGTCACGTTTGCGAGATTGCCCAGCGTCAGTAGTTCATCGACGAAGGTTCCTTTTCCTGCCGACACGACCGGTCGCAGAGAGAAGAGGAGGAGTACGGTTTGGAGCGGCGCCGCGCCGGCTTTGCGAGCGACAAGCTCCTGCCTGGCCCGCAACTGCCCGACAATGAGACCCCCCTGGTCTTCACGGCCACACAAACGCCCGAGGGCTGTGATTGAGCGATAGATGTCCTCGATCGTTGCAGGATTGGAAACGAAGACGATCAAGCCGAGGGATGTCAATGTTTCAAAGTCTTTTCTGGTATTCCCGGCGGTCGACATCACGATCAAGTCTGGATGGAGAGCAACAATCGCCTCGAAATCCGGACTTGTCATTCCCCCTATCCTTTTCTTGGTGCTTGCTGCCGCGGGAAAGTCGCAGTAGTCAGTCACTCCAACGATCGCCGAGTCCAGGCCGAGAGCGAAGAGCGTTTCGGTGATACTTGGGGCAAGAGAGACGATGCGATTCGGGGCCTTTGGAAGAGAGACAATCCTGGCCATATCGTCTGTGGCCGAATATGACACCTGCGACGGTTGATTCTTGTCGGGAGAGCAACCGAAAGAAAAGAGAAGGAAGAGCCAAATGAGGGGGGTTTTCATTGAAAGAAAAAAGGGGAGACTGAGCTCCCCTTTCGTGTTCTGCAGGGCGGTTGGGTCACTTAAAGGCGTCGACTGCTTTGGCCACGGTTTCGTGATGATCGAATACCGTAATGAGTTTTGTCACCATCAAGAGGCTTTCGATCTTCTCGGATGCCCGCGCCAGCTTCATGTCGCCGCCTGCGTTGCGCATGGTGCTTAAGGCCCTGATGAGCATCCCCAGCCCCGAACTATTCATGAATTTGACATCCCCAAGGTCGACAACGACCCTCGTTTTCCCTGTCTCGACGAGCTTATGGAGTTCCTCGTTGAGTTCGGTCGCATCGGGTCCACCCATCACATTGCCATTCAGCTCGATGACCGTTACCTCCTTGACCTCTTTGGTTTTGAATTTCATGGTTTCCTTCCTCGTGAGGTTGAGAGTGATAACGTTACGATTTCTTTTTCCGGTTCGTCCAATCGATCACGAGCGCGCTCGCGATGTAGACAGTCGAGTACGTCCCTGTGATCGTTCCCACGACCAGAGTAAAGGCAAATCCCCGTGTTACTTCGCCACCAAAGATAAGCAAAGTCAACAATACTAGAAAGACCGTTCCGTTTGTAATGACTGTCCGGCTGAGAGTGTCGTTAATACTCCTGTTTACCACGTCAAACAGCGTCATGCTTCGATAGACCTTTTCATTTTCACGGATACGGTCGAAAATAACGACAGTATCGTTGACGGAAACGCCGATGATGGTCAGAAAAGCGGCGACGACTTCCAGACTTATTTCCAGGTTGAACGGTATGACACCATCAAGGAGAGAAAGAATGCCGAACGTCACCGTAACGTCGTGGAAGAGAGCCAAAACGGCGCCGAATCCATAAATGAATTTGAACCGCATGCCGATGTAGATCAGAATGACAACGAGTGAGGCGATGATTGCGTAGAGGGCATCCCGGCGGAGTTCCACGCTTATTTTAGGGCTGATTTTGTATTGCTTCAGGACCTCGAACTTCATCTCCGGAAATGTCTGCGCGATCGAGCCTTTGATTCGATCGGCGATGACGGTCCCTTCTGCCTGTTCTGTCGTTCGAATGAGGAGATCACCCTCTGTGCCGAAGGACTTGATTTCGCTGTTGCCGAGGCCGATCGTCCCGAGTGCATTCCGAACCTCTGCGATCTCGATTTTCCTGTCGAAATGGAGGGTGAGCTCCGTGCCGCCCCGGAAATCGATCCCGAAGTCAACACCCTTGACAACCAGTGATACCATGCCGGAGAGGATCAGAAGGCCGGACAATGCATACATGAGGAACCGGACTCGAAGAAAGTTGATGCTCGTTTTTCCGAAGAACCGCATTTGATTTCTACTCCTATGTTCCCGAGCAGGTGATTATCCGAAGCTCGGCAAGATGCCTCGATCTGAGAGATAGTTGAAGGCCACACGGGTAATGACAATGGCACTGAACATGCTTGCGCCAATGCCGATCATCAGCGTGAGGGCAAATCCCTGCACAGGGCCTGAGCCGAACTGATACAAGATGACTCCGGTCAGGAACGTGGTAATATTCGAATCTACGATGGCGGAGAGGGCCTTCGAGTACCCGGCGTCTATTGCGGCGCGCATGGTCTTACCCCCCAGCAGCTCCTCTCTGATACGCTCGTAAATCAGAACATTGGCGTCAACGGCCATACCAATAGTGAGGATGATACCTGCAATGCCGGGAAGAGTCAAGGTTGCCTGAAAGCCAGCAAGGACGCCGAGAATAAACAGGACGTTGAAGAACAGGGCCACGTCGGCGACAAACCCGGAGAACGAATAGTACACCGTCATGAACAACACCGTGAAGATAAACGCGAACAAAGTCGCAGACAATCCTGATCTGATGGAATCCTCCCCGAGCGAAGGTCCGACAGTCCTCTGTTCGATGATCGCGACGGGAGCGGGAAGCGCTCCTGCCTTGAGGACGATTTCCAAGAGGCGGGCTTCGTTAGGCGAGTCCGCACCGGTGATCCTCGACCTGCCGCCGGGAATCTTCTCCTCGATGACGGGCGCGGAGAAAACAGAATTATCAAGCGAAATGGCAATTCTTTTTCCGACATTTGCCCCGGTGATCCGGGCCCACTCTCGCGAGCCCTCGCTGTTCATTTCCATATTTACGACAGGGCGGCTATCGTCGGGATTGACGCTGGCCTGAGCGTTGGTCACGACTCCGCCTGTCAAGACCGGTTGAGGTCGAACAGCAAAGAGGGTGTAGAAGCGGATTCCCTGTCGCTCGTCGTTGAATGTCTTTGCCGACCACCGAAATTCAAAATCACTCGGCATCAATCTCTTGATTTCGGGCCTTGCGAGGAGCGCCCTCACCCGGTCGCGGTTCTTCTCCGCCACATAGGCCTCCCCGCTTCCGCGCTGATCATCGGGAATGGCGTAGTAGAAGAAGGGGTGTTCCCGAAGGAATTGAACCTCAGCGGTGGTGTCGGTCTTGCTGGGTTGTGTTTCGCCAAGGAGGTCTGTTAGTGCGTCCTTTGGCTCTTCTTTCTTTTTGGCTTGGGCCACAGCGGACGTATCGGGGCCCCCTTTGCCGACCAGATAGTCGTCGATAGACTGCATGACCTTGTAACTAATGTCGGCGTCGCGGACCATCAGAAACTCCAGCTTGGCCGTGCCCTGCAGAAGCTGACGAACTTCGGCCTCATCCTTCACACCGGGAAGCTCGACAATGATCCTGCGCCCGCCCTGTTTCTGGATCCCCGGTTCGGTGAGTCCGTATTGATCGACCCTATTTCGCACGATTTCCATTGCCCGATCGACGGCTTTTTCCGTTTCACTCGCGAGGTCGCTGATAATGGCTCCGTCGTCATCGCGAATATTGCCGTAGTAACGGCTCATCCTGATTCCCCGGTCTGCGAACTTCTTTCCGAAGGTCGGGATAATATCGATTTCTGCCGCAGCAGCGTCGGATCTCAACTCGGACATGATGATTCGGAAATTCTCGTCCTTTTCCCGTGCAAGATCCTCGAGCAACTGAATCAGATCGACCTCGAGAACCACGCGCATGCCGCCTTGAAGATCGAGGCCGAGTTTGATGCGCTTCAGTTTTGCCTGAAGGATTTCATCCTGATTCTGTTCAACGTATGTAAGGCTGTCCTGACCCACCCGTTGGGCTAATTCCTGACGGAAGCGATAGTCCTGGTAGGTCGGCCAGAGAAAATAGACGGAGAGAATGACCGCCGCGGCGATGAGAATGAGTCGGGATAATTGGTTTTTCACCTGAAGGTCTCCGATGGTAAAACGACACACGCGCCTGTTCTAAGAAACGATCGACTCCGGAACCAGAGAGAGAAGGAAGATTAGAACGAGGGAATGTTTCACAAAAAAGCGAAAAAAAATATAGTCGAATGTGCCTTGAAAGTCAACAAAAAACGTTGCTTTTCAGCCGATTCGGGTCTATATTTCTTGTTACACCTTTGATCTACCACTCGACTTTTGAATAAGGAGTTGTTCCCGTTATGCCGTTGATGACCCAAATTCGAAACAACATGGCGAAGCTCTTCGCGGCTTTTGCCGTACTGTTCATTGCCTACATCATGCTTGATTGGGGGATGGACCTCACCAGCCTTAAGCCCAGCGGCCCCGGCGATACCGTTGGGGAAGTGAATGGACAGAAGATCTCGTACAGAGATTTTTCCGAGCTGCTGCGCCGCGCATCAGAAAGCCAGAAGTCTCAAACGGGGAAAGATCCCGACGAAGAGACCGAACGCCAGATCAGGTCGCAGGTTTGGAACACACTGGTGACGCAGATCCTCGTTGAGGAGGAGATCGAGCGGTTTGGGATCACCGTCACAGACAAGGAAATTGTCGATCTCGTCCACGGCCCAAATCCGCCTGAGCAGCTCATGAACATGTTCCGGGATTCGACCGGCCGGTTCAACCGAGCGGCATATGACCGGGCCATTGCGGATCCACAGAATCGAACCGCCTGGCTTCAGGTGGAGCAGCAATTGCGTCAGCAACTGCTTCAGCAGAAGCTCCAGAGCGTCCTCTTTGCGACTGTGAGGGTCAGTGATGCGGAACTCCGCCAGCGCTTCGCAGACCAGAACGTCACCATGGAGGGTGATTATCTGTTTTTTGATCCGCAGCGTCTCGTGCCGGATTCGATGGTGATCATCGCAGAGACCGATCTGGAGAAGTACTACAGCAACCATCAGGAGGACTACAAGGTCCGGCCAGCACGCAAACTCAAGTATGTTTTCTTCACCAATTCACCCTCTGCTCTTGATTCAGCCGAGGTCCTTGCGGAAATGAACCGCCTGAAAGATCAGGCCCGGGCCGGATCGGATTTCATGGATTTGGCCAAGACCTATTCGGAAATACCGGCAACGGAGGCATTCTACAAACATGGGGAACTGAGCCGGAAAAAGGAAATCGCAGTTTTTTCAGCAAAAAAAGGGGAAATAGCGGGTCCTATGCTTGACGAAGACGGGTATCATTTGATCAAGATTCTGGATACCAGAAGAGGGACCGAAGAGTACGTTAATGCGAGCCACATCCTTTTTCCCACCGACCCGGATACAACTCTGGTTATTCAGAAGGCACGCGAAGTGCTAAAGCAGATACGGGGTGGCGCGGATTTCGCGGCGATGGCCCGACAACATGGATCTGACGGGACTGCTCCCGAGGGTGGCGAACTAGGATGGGGAAGCCGGACCACCTGGGTCAAGCCGTTTTCGGACGCCGCCTTCAGAGCGAAACCCGGAGAAGTCGTAGGTCCCGTCCGCACGCAATTCGGATGGCACCTCATCAAAGTGAACGGGCGCGATAACAGGGAACTCAAGCTGGTCGACCTTAACCTCCAGATCAAGACAAGTTCGCAATCGACCGACGGAATGTATCAGAAGGCTCAGGATTTTGTATATCTCGCAAACTCCGAAGGCTTCGAAAAAGCGGCAGAAAACAGTAAGCACGCTGTGCGCGAAACCCCTGAATTCTCCAAAGGGGGGATGATTCCCGGCATCGGATTCAATGATGCCGTCATGAATTTTGCATTTTCCAGCGATGAGGGCGCGATCAGCGAGGTTATCAGCGTCTCCGGCGGCGTGGCGGTGAGCAAAGTCGTTCTTGTTCGGGAGGAGGGTGTTCGACCGTTCGAAGAGGTGAAAGACATTGTGCGCCCCGCGGTTCTTCGGACCAAGAAAATGGAGCGAACGAAGGAGCAAGCTGCCGAATTCTTTCAGAAACTTTCCCCCTCGTCTGATCTGCTCAGCCAGGCTGGTGGGTCCAAGAATATCGTTGCACAGAAAACCGGTCCATTCAAGGCCGTTGACTCTCCGGTCGGGGTCGGAAGAGACCTGGTGTTCATTGGAGCGGCGACATCGCTCAATGTCGGGGAAATCTCGCTGCCTTTTGAAGGCGCGCGGGGATATTACATTTTGAAGCTTACCTCAAAGTCTCCGTTTGACAGCACGGCATTTTCCGTCCAGCGGACATCGTTGCACGATCAGGCTCTGCAGGAAAAGCGCAACGCCCTTTCCTCCGATTGGCTGAGCTCTCTCAGAGAGAAAGCAGAAATTGAAGATAACAGAGATCGGTTTTATCGGTGAGGCACCTGAATGGGGCGGAGAGTCTCCTTTCTGATAGCGGCTGTCGTCTTCATCTCTTTCTCCGCCATGGGGCAACCTCACGAATGGGTCTTATCGCTTGTTGCCCGCGGCAACTTCACGACGACTTCCCGTATTTATCCGAACCCCGACGCTCTTTCCACCGAACTTCGCGCGCTCAACACCCCCTTTAATTCCATTCTCAGTGCAGGAGCAGAGGTTCGCGCAAAATGGCGCGACGAGAGCTTTTTCTTCTATTTTTCCTCCGAATATTTTTCCAAATCCAGCATTGGTCCCAAGCTCCGGGGAGCGATTTCCGGCCCAATCCTTGTTGACGTTGAGGAAGGATATCGGGTGATTCCGCTTGAGCTGGGGATGCAGGTCTATGTCCCCATCGGATCGCGTTCATGGAGGCTCTCGATGGGTGGGGGGGCAGGCGTTTACTATGCTGAGCGCATTCTCCGGGAGGCCGGAGTGCGAGCAGATCCCGTCGGTAACCGCCTTGGCTTCGGCATCCATGTCAGCATTCAGACCGAGTATAACATTTTTCCCGGCATCTCAGCCGTTGCGATGATGAAATTTCGCGACCCGGAGATCGACGTCAACAACAAATTTGCCGCTTCCGCAACGATCGTCAATGGGGAAGTTCTTCCCCTTCCGTCAGGAGACATTCATTCCCGCGTGAATGTTGACGGGATGACGCTCGGCCTCGGCATCATTGTTGTGATCCTCTAGCCCTGGTCCTGTTCGCGGGACGCACCTTGCCCTTGTTGTTCCTATGGATGAAAAAGAGCGCAGCGTCAGAAGACTGATTTACCTGACCGGTTTTATGGGGAGCGGTAAGAGCACTATCGGCCCGATTCTGGCGAACACCCTCGGCTATCATTTTGTCGATATCGACAGACAAATTGAAACGGAGAAAGGGAAATCAGTGACCTCGATCTTCAAGGAGGATGGGGAGGAGGCATTTCGTGCCGTCGAGCGCACCGTGTTGCTCCGCATAAGCGAAACGGATCGAATTGTGGTTTCTTTGGGAGGGGGAACCGTGGCTCTTGAAGAAAACTTTCGGCTCATTCGTTCGAGCGGGGTGATCGTCTATTTGCAGCTTTCGGTCGAGGAAGCGGTCCGGAGAATGAAGCATAAAACGGACAGGCCCATGCTGAGGGACGGTGAGGGTAACACGCTTCCGGAGAAGGTTCTGGAACAACGGATCAGGGAGCTCCTTGCCGCGCGTGAGGGGTACTACAAGCGGGCCGATATCATCATTCCCACGGAGGGGCACAATGTGGGGAAGACCGTCGACGAAATTGTCAAAAAGCTCCGTCGATACATCGACGTCTAGCAATCCGGAGGTTGTTTGATACATCGGGAAATCAAAGTCATGCTGGGTGAGAGATCCTATCCGATCTATGTGGGGTCGGATATGGGATCGGACCTCGGTGCGACCTGCCGGAAACACGGCCTTCCGGATCAAATCACGCTTGTGACGGATCGGACGATCGCCAAACACTACCTGCGCCCCGTCGGAAACAGGCTTCGCGCTGCCGGCTTCGAAGTCTTTTCCACGGTCATCCCCCCGGGTGAAAAGGAAAAGAATCTCTCGAGAGCGCAGGCCCTCTTCACCGCAATGCTCAAACAAGGCGTAGGGCGAAAATCGGCCGTCCTTGCGCTGGGTGGAGGGGTTGTGGGGGATCTTGCGGGCTTTGTTGCCGCCACCTATCAGCGCGGCGTGCCTCTCGTTCAAATACCAACAACTCTGCTTGCACAGGTTGACAGCTCGATCGGGGGAAAAACAGCGGTGAACCATCCGCTGGGGAAGAACATGATCGGAGCGTTTCATCAACCGGTTTTTGTCTGGACGGATGTCGGGTTCCTCAAGACTCTTGCGCGACGTGAAATTGTCTGCGGATTGGGTGAGATCATCAAGTACGGCGTCATTCTGGATACGGATCTGTTTTCATTTCTTGAAGCGCATCTCGACGACATTCTCGCGCTGCGCGAGGAAACCGTGATGCACGTCCAGGCGGTCTGCAGTTCCCTCAAAGCCGATCTGGTATCGCATGATGAGCGTGAATCGGGGAAAAGAATCATACTGAACTTTGGGCACACTCTTGGCCATGCGCTGGAGGCGGCCGGACGCTACAGGGTATTGAAGCACGGTGAGGCAGTTTTATTGGGAATGGCCGGGGAATCCTTTATTGCGCGTGAAATGGGGCTTCTTTCGTCCGATGAACATGAGAGGATCCTCGCACTACTCCGGCGCGTTCCTTTTCGATTCAAGGCCGGGTCTGTCCGAAGTGCAGGAATCATCGATGCCATGGGACACGACAAGAAATCGATCAAGGGCCGCAAACGGTTTGTACTCCCCGTCCGGATCGGGGAAACGGCAGTCGTCGATACGGTGCCGCCGGAACTGATCCGCTCCTCTCTCACCTTTGTTTTTGGCACGCTTTGCTCCAACTGAATCATGACCGTCCATTCAAGGCTCACCTTTACCCTCTTTCACCTTCTTTTGTTCCTTGCGCAAGCGCGATCCCAGGAGTCGAGCGGAGTGACATTTCTGGGGAATCAGAATCTCTATCCCGCCATAGGGTACAATGATTGCTGGGGATACACCGATTCGGCCGGAAGGGAGTATGCCCTGCTGGGGGTCAGGACAGGACTCAGCATTATTGACATCACGGATGCTCCGACGCTGAAAGAGGTCGGGTTCGTACCCAACCCAGGGGGAGTTTCCGTTGCGATGGACATCAAGACATATCGCCATTATGCTTATGTGGCGAGTGAGAATGACTCAGGGCTCAACATTGTGGATCTTTCGGGCCTTCCAAACTCGGCGACTCTTGCTGCGACGTTCAAGGGTCTTCCATCGTCCCATAACATCTATATTGACACGAGCAGCGCAAGGCTCTTTGCCCAGTATCACGGCGTGACAGGGGTCCTGATCTTCAGTCTTACGAATCCGCTCCACCCAGTTCTGGTGGACTCTTTTGGTACGCAATGCCACGACGTCTACGTCCGAGACAGTCTTGCGTATGTTTCTGAAGGCTACTTGGGGACTTATGGCATCTACAATCTTGACGTTTCCCCTCCGGCGCTCGTACGGACAATCCCTGCTCCTCCCGACGGAGGATTTGCCCACAATGCATGGCTCACGGAGGAAGGAACACACCTGGCCGTCACGTATGAGGATGCTGGTCGAACGGTCAAGTTGTGGAACATCAGCAGCCCGGATACGGTATATGTTGAGGGGAACTATTTGGGGCCAAGCGGGTTGGCGCACAATGTTTTGGTCAAAGGAAACTTTGCCTACGTTGCTCACTATACTGATGGCCTTCGAATTCTGGACATCACCAGCAAGGCAGATCCTTCACAAATAGCATTCTACGACAGTTATCCCTCGGCCGGCACGGGGTTCCACGGTGCGTGGGGGGTCTTTCCTTTCTTTGCATCCGGCAAGGTGCTCATCTCAGATATCGAGTCCGGCCTTCATGTCGTTCAGTTCCTTCCGCCTGTGACAGCAATCGAGCGGCCTGTTGCGGGTTTGGGATGGGTGCTCAGGCAAAACCATCCGAATCCGTTCAATCCGACGACGGTCATCGGCTACCAACTCTCAACTGTCAGCGAGGTGAGGTTGAGTGTCTTCGATGTCCTCGGGAGGGAGGTAGCGGTGCTGGCAGACGGGAGCAAAGGGCCCGGCTTCCATGAAATTCAATGGGGCGCGTCGGCAATGGCGAGCGGAATGTATTTCTACAGGCTTGTAGCGGGAGAGAGGGTTGAAACGAGGCGGATGGTTTTGATCCGCTGACCTACCAATTGATCTTGCTGGGGTTTTGCTGCTGGCTGTTCCAGTCCGCACTTGTGTGCTTGTCGCACAGGCTGAGGGGGTACTTGGCGTTAAAGATTTCGATCATCTTCGCCGGACAGAATTCCCTCGCCTTCTTCTTTGTCTCCACACAGATCGTGTCGGAGACCACACCGTCAGGCCGTTTGAAGTACTCGAGGGTCAATCCCATAGCCGGATCCTCATACGTATACTTCATGAACTTTCCCCAAATAGGAGCGGCGGCAACTCCTCCCTGCCCTTCGGAGTAGCCAAACTTGATGCGGTTATCGTCGAATCCGACCCATACACCTGCGGCGAGTTGAGGCGTGAAACCGACAAACCAGGCATCGCCATAGTCATTGGTGGTACCTGTTTTCCCGGCAGCCGGATAGTGGTAGTACCACCGTACTCTTCTTGCTGTCCCCTGGTTGACCACTCCCTCCAGCAGGTCAGTCATGATGAATGCCGTCTCCCTGCTGAGCGCCTCACGCTTCTGGGGCGAATTCTGCTCGATAATATTTCCATCCTTGTCTTCAATGCGGAGGATTGCCAGGGGCTCGACAAGAACCCCTTCATTGGCGAAGACCCCGAACGACGAGGTTAATTCCAGGGGTGAAACCTCCACTGCCCCCAAAGCGATGGAAGGATAGGGACGAATTCGGGACTTGATACCCATTCTGTTCGCGTATTCAACAACCTGTTTGGCCGGCGCGAATCCCTGCTCGATGACTCTCACAGCAATGAGGTTTATCGAATTCTTCAATCCCTCACGAAGCGTGTATTTGCCCCCAAAGGCACCGTCGTAATTCGAAGGGGTCCATCGTGTTCCATCGGGCATGGGGATCGTTACAGGCTGGTTGTGGAGCTCCACGCACGGGGCATAGCCGTTGTCGATGGCGGTCGTATAGACAAACGGCTTGAACGCTGACCCCGGCTGGCGTTTGATTTGAGTAACGTGGTTCAGCCCGTACTTGAACGACCGGAAATTTGCACCGCCCACCATGGCGACAATGTTCCCGTCGTGAGGGTTGATGACGACAAAACCCACTTCGATGGTCCGAGCCAGCTTCTTCACCGAATCAATGAACGCCGGATTGTCACGTAATGTCTTGGCGATGCTGTCCTTTGCCTCGGGAGTCTTGGCTCTTCTGTAGGGCTCTCCGTCGGTGATGTACTTCTCGACATTTCCCTCCAGGATCTCGGGATAGGCATCCCAGTTCCAGAGCGAATCCCATTTTGCCTGAAATTCCTTCATGTGTTCATCGACAGCCCGATTGGCGTATCGCTGCATCCGGGAATCAAGCGTTGTATAGATTTTGAGGCCGTCGCGCAGGTAGTTGAAGCCATATTGCGAGGACTTGCGGACAAGCTGCTGGCGCACCCATTCGACGAAATGCGGAGCGATTCCCTGGCGCATGTCGGCATCGGGAACGTGGAAATTGAGAGTGTCGGAGCGGATCTCCATAGCCACTTCGGGAGTAATGATTTCGTCGCGCTCCATCGAGCTTATCACGATGTCCCGCCGCTGGAGAGCACGCTCAGTATTGTTGATCGGATCGTAGTAGTTCGGGCCCTTCAGCATTCCGATTAAGAGGGTGTATTCTGCGGGCTGAAGCTGTGAAGCCGTTTTTCCGAAGTAGGTTTGGGCGGCGGACTCGATCCCGTAGGCGGCCCTCCCGAAATAAGACTCGTTCAGATAGAGTTCCAGGATCTCTCTCTTGGTGAAGTTACGCTCGATCTGCACCGAGGTGATGAACTCGCGGATCTTGCGAGTGATCTTGTCGAAAACAGACTCTTCCGACCCTTTGAGTTTGTACAGGTTCCTTGCGAGCTGTTGGGTGATCGTGCTTGCCCCGGCAGCCTTAAACGTCACAATATTGATGATCATTTGGCGGATGAAGCGGGAAGCGTTGACGCCCCAATGATCGTAGAATTGTTTGTCTTCGGTTGCCATGAGAGCTGCGGGGAGGCCCACAGGAATGGCATCGAGTGTTACAGGCGTGCGGTTCTTGATGGAGAATTGGTCGAGGACCTCGCCGTCGACGGAGTAAATCTTTGTCGAAACCTCGAGCCGGGGGTTTTCAAGCTGTTCGAGAGAGGGGAGTCCCTGAATAATGTAGAACCCGTACCAGCCGCAAAGAGCGACCAGCACCGCGAGGGCGGCAATGAACTTGTTCTTATGCCGCCTGAGGAATCCGCGCTGTGCGGCAAGAATCGATCGCCGATATTCGGGATCGTTGAAATAGCGCTCCATCTTCTGGGAACTATAGTGCTTTAGATCGGCCATTCTCTACTGTCCGTTCCACTGCTTGAGGTCCAGCCTCTTTCCGTCAAAGACCGCGTAGGTATTCTCCGTAATCCAATCTCCCAGGTTGATATACATCCCCTTGCCGATCTTCTTCCGATGGGACTGATGGTTGTGACCCATGATGACGTAGTCGTATCCTGCCGTTATTTGCCTTGCCGCAAAATCTATCATGTCCGTCGCCTCGTATTTCCTCCCGCTTGTGTAATTGCGGCTTGTTCGGGAGGACCATCTGGCGATTCCTGCCGTGATATCGGGATGAACCCATGAAAAAAGCCAGATATTGAACTTGTTTCTCAGGATACGCTTCAAGAACCGGTATCCCTTGTCGTCCTTCACAAGTCCGTCGCCATGGTGTAGATAGAAACGTTTTCCGCCGATGATTCGTTCGATAGGGTCGGGGAAGATTTCAATACCAAATTCCTCGGTCAGGTAATCCTTCATCCAAAAGTCGTGGTTGCCGGCCAGGTACGTGACTCCGATTCCTCTCTCATTGAGCTCCGCGAGTGCCGCGAAGAGGCGGGCGTACCCCTTGGGCACAACCGTTCGGTATTCAAACCAATAGTCAAACAGATCCCCCAGGATGAACACATGTTCAGCGTCTATCCCAATTTGACGCAGGAAAGCGATAATCCGTTCCTCTTTTGCGCGGTCATCGCCCTTTGTTCCCAGGCCGAGGTGGGCGTCGGAAAAGAAATAGGTCTTCTTCCCTCGTGAGGTTCGGCGGCGTTGTGTGTTCATGAGTGGCAACCAGTGGGATGCTGTCGCTTCTTGCCAGGTGTGAGGTTCAACAAGATTTGATAATTAGGGGAAAAAAAGACGGAAAAGCAAGAAAGGGGGAAACACTCCGAAAGGATGGTGAAACGTTAAGTGATAATGTCAGCTCGTTATCGACTGGATGATCGGGAGTTTCACGATGAACGTGCTTCCCTTGCGCACGCGGCTCCTGACCTCGATCGATCCGTGATGAGCTTCGGCAATCCATCGTGCTATGGCAAGTCCGAGGCCGCTTCCTCCGACATTGTCGCTTCCCTGGCGCTCGACGCGATAGAAGCGGTCGAAAATTTTTGATTGATCCTTCGTCGGAATGCCGAGGCCCGTATCACTGACCTGCACCACCGCATTGCCGTTGTTTCGTTCCAGAGAAAAGCTGATTGTTCCCTTGGCGGGTGTGTACTTGACCGCGTTTTCCGCGAGGTTGAGGAAAAGCTGCTGCAGTCTCGCCGGATCACCGTTGACGCTTACCGGCTCAATCCTGGTGAGGGTCACGATAATTTCCTTCGGCTCAGCGAGGATCTGCGTGTCCTCTCCGATCCCCTTCAACAAGTTGTCCAGTTCGACGCTCTGGAATTGAAATGCCATGCGGCTGTCGTCTGCCTTCACCAGGGACATGAGACTTTCAACGATGGAGGAGAGGCGAACGAGCTCATCGTGGACGCTTGTCATGAGATCCCTGGATTCTTTTGTGAGCTTCATGCTTCGAAGAGCAACCTCGATTTCGCCCCTCATGATGGTGAGCGGCGTCCTTAGTTCGTGCGAAGCGTCGGCAGAGAATTTCTGCACCTGGTCAAACGACGACTGCAGCCTGCCAATCATGTCGTTGAACGTGGAGCTCAGGCGGCCTAGTTCATCGTCCACGGATGCTACGGGGAGGCGTTGGTTAAGGTTCTGAAACGAAATCTCCCGGGCGGTTCTGGTGATCGCGTCGACCGGCCTGAGGGACTGATGAGCCAAGAACCATCCCCCGATAAGGGTCACCACAAGGGCCAGAGGGGCAAGGATCAGAAAGGTGAGAAACAGGTTCCCCACCACATCCTGAAGATCCTCGAGCGGATAACCGACGATAATCTTCACGTAGTCGTTTTGAGTGACAGCGAGCCTCAATTCCCGCCCTGAGTCATCATGAATTGTTACAGTCTTGACAGACTTGTATGGTATATCCTTGTAGGCGATCGATTGTTTCCCGAGGCTGGGCGAGCGGTAGAGAACGTCGTTGTTGCGGTCAAGAATCTGAATGAAATGCCTGCGCGGGCCAAGGAGCGTGTGCTGATAGATCTGGTTCCAGATTTCATCGATTTCGGCCTGTTCCTTCTCCTCTTGTTGCTGCTCTGCGGCTGCCTTTTTCCTCAGTTGCTGGAGTTCCCTTACCGCTGACCGTTTGAGGCGAACCTTTTTGGCTTTTGGCTCAATAAACTCGTTCACCCACGTTACTTCGTTTCGCAGGGAGAGATCCAGATTATCCGAAAGAACAGATTTGGTGTAGAGATACGCCGTGGTACCGAAAGCCACCAGAATTGCGGCGAGCCACGCCGTGTGCCAGAGGGTGAGTTTTGTCCGTATGGAGCGAAAGAACTTCATCGGCCTATCTGCTGCACGCTTTCCGCGAGTGCATATCCTTTACCCCGTATGGTATGGAGGAGCTTCTTCGGGGATGATGCGTCAATCTTCTTTCTCAAATGGTTGACATAAACGTCAATAATGTTCGTACCGGTATCAAATTGATACCCCCAGACCTTTTCTCCCAGCGACTGGCGGGAAAACAACTGATTGGGGTTACGCATGAAGAAATCCAACAGTGAGTATTCGCGGCTGGTCAACTCGATGGGAACGCCGTTTCTGGTGGCCTTATGAGTCACAGTATCAAGCTTGAGATCTGCCAGAACGAGGACCGTGCTTGACTGGGCTTTGCGGCGCAGGAGGGAGCGCACACGCGCAAGAAGTTCGTCGAACGCAAACGGTTTGGTTAGATAATCATCCGCTCCGAGCTCGAGGCCCTGTACGATGTCTTCCGTTGTGCTGCGGGCCGTGAGCATGAGAATGGGGGTCTCATTCCTCTCCTTTCGGAGTGAACCCAGCACCTCAAAGCCGTTCTTTCCCGGGAGAAGCACATCGAGAATGAGAAGATCGTATCCGCCTGAGCGCACCTCGGCCTCTCCTTTCTTCCCGTCGTAGACCACAGTGACCTGGTACTTCTCCGCTTCCAATCCTTTTTGAATAAAGCGAGCCACTTTTTCTTCATCTTCGACCACAAGAATACGCATGACCATCCCGCAATTCGTTCTCGGGGCAAAATACTTCTAATTGTCGTGAGTATCAAACACAGGCACAGTCGTTGCTTATTCAAAGTGAAGGAAAGGAGTGAGCGTTCCATTCCCGCGGCCGTCCCATCATACCGATTTGAATATCGCCTTTTTTTGGGTATATTTTTTCATGAAAAATCGGATCACATTTTTCCTGACGGCACTCTTTTTCCTTCAGGGGTGCATTCAAACGATCGCCATCAGGACGATGTCAGGAATCATGGACAACGGATTCCGCGCGTATTTTCGGGAATCGGATCTCGACTTTGCGCGGGAAGGATTGGCCGGGAACCTGAAATTGGTTGAGGCCCTCGTGGATGGAGATCCCGAAAACGAACATTTGTTGCTGCTTGCCGCACAGGGCTACGGATCGTATGCCCTCGCATTCGCAGAGGACGACAGCGTTGAGCGCGCTCGGGATTTCTATCTTCGAGGCCGTGACTACGGTCTGCGCATTCTGAGGCAAAACCGGTCTTTGGATGAGGGTTTGGAGAAGGATCTGCGGACTTTTGAGAAAGCGCTCGCGGGGCTCTCACGTGAGGATGTCCCCTCTGTTTTCTGGACTGCATTTTGCTGGGGCGGGTACATCAATATTTCGAGAAGCGACCTGGAAGCGATGGCCGACCTCTCAAGGGTCCTGGCAATGATGCAGTTTGTAGCACGGGAAGACCCCGCGTTCTACTATGCAGGGGCGCACCTCTTCCTTGGGGCCATTAACGGCAGCATACCTCCGATGCTGGGGGGGAAACCGGCACTGGCCAAGGAACACTTCGAAAAGGCAAGAGAACTCAACGGCGGCGGGTTCCTGATGACATACGTTTATTATGCGAAGACCTATGCCGTTCAGGTACAGGACCAGGAGCTGTTCGAGTCGCTTGTCAAGAGGGTGGAGGATGCGTCGATAGATATCCTGCCGGATGCACGGCTGCCCAATGCGGTTGCAAAGCGAAAAGCTGCCCTCCTTCGGGCACAGATTCCGGAGCTCTTCTAGAAACACAGTATTCTCATCAAAAGCGGGAGAATTCTTGTGAAACGATTGTCGTGGTTGGTTTTCATTCTGGGATTTTCTGTTACAAGCCTCCTCGGTCAGGAGTTCACGATTAAGTTCGCGACCGTGGCGCCCGTAGGGACTTCATGGATGAACATCATGAAGGAGTACGATGCGGCTGTGAGGAAGGAAAGCGGTGGCCGTCTCGGATTCAAGATCTACGGAAACAGCGTCCAGGGAGACGAGAAGGTTGTCTTGAGGAAGATCAAGGCGGGCCAGCTTCATTCGGGCGGATTTACGGGCGTCGCCATGGGAGAGATCGCTTCGAAGGTGAGAATTCTGGACTCTCCGTTCCTCTTTCGAACGTACGACGAAATCGACTATATCTATGACCAGTACGACACGGAGTTTCGTCAGGCATTTGAGGAGGGAGGATACGTTCTTCTCGGATGGGCCGAGGTCGGTTTCGTGCATGTGTTTACGAATGTGCGGGTGGCAAAGCCCCAGGAGATGAAAAGTCTCAAGATGTGGTCGTGGGAGGGTGACCCAATTGCAGAGACCCTTTT
>DATDRF010000092.1:0-19431 GCA_035291905.1 Bacteroidota bacterium | reverse complement strand
TTCGGATGGGGCATTTCCAGATGCTCGTTGGAAGCGAGGTCATGAGGAGCAAGTTTCGCAAGAGTCTGGAAAATCCCGAGCCGATGAAGCCGGGAGAGATTACGGAAATCGAATTCATCATTCCCGACAAACACCATAGATTCAAAAAAGGTCACAGGATCATGGTACAGATTCAGAGTACGAGGTTTCCTCTCGTCGACAGGAATCCCGGAAAGTTCCTGGACATCTACAGAGCCAAGGACTCGGATTACCAGAAAACCATCCAGCGGGTATACCGGTCGGGGCCTCATTCGTCGTATCTGAAGCTTCCGGTTGTCAATTAGCCACGAATTTCAACGGAGATCTTCATGAAACGCTTCCTTTCCTTCATCACGCTCGTTTTAGTCCTCTGCGCAACCTCCCTAGCACAGGATTCGCTGTTCATCAGGCAGAACTTCACGAAACATGAGTACCAGATCCCCATGCGGGACGGGGTTAAGCTCTTCACGTCGGTCTATGTGCCAAAAGATACCACGGAACAGCACCCGATTCTCCTCACGCGCACTCCGTACAGCGTGGGCCCCTATGGACCGGACAACTACATGCGATGGCTTTCGAACCTGGCCCGTCAGTATATCAAACGCAATTACATCATGGTCAACCAGGATGTGAGGGGCCGATTCATGTCAGAAGGAGAGTTTGTCAATGTTCGTCCCTATATCCCCAACAAGAAATCTCCCAAAGACATCGACGAAGCCTCCGACACATACGACACAATCGACTGGCTGGTGAAGAACATTCCCAACAACAACGGTAAGGTGGGGGTGAAAGGAATATCCTACCCCGGTTTCTATTCCACCATGGCGTCGATTGACGCCCATCCCGCGCTCAAGGCGACATCGCCTCAGGCTCCTGTCTCGAAGTGGATGGCCGGAGATGATTTTTTTCACAATGGAGCATTTCTGCTTTCCCACGCATTCGACTTCTTCGTAGGTTTCGGCTGGCCAAGAACCGCTCCGACCACCCGCGACTTCCGTCCCTTCAATCACGGAACCCCGGACGGCTACCAGTTCTATCTAAACCTTGGACCCCTGCCGAATGCCAACCGCCTCTACATGCATGACAGCGTTGCCTTCTGGAACGAGATCATGCAACACGGGAAGTGGGACAGTTACTGGGAGGCCAGAGACGTCCTCCCGCACACGAAGAATATCAAACCGGCTACGCTCGTTGTCGGCGGCTGGTTCGATACCGAGAACCTGTACGGCGCGTTGCACCTGTATGAATCGATCGAGAAAAACAACCCGAACGGTCCGCACATGATCGTGATGGGACCGTGGGCACATGGCTGGTGGGGTGTGAACGATCTTGATTCGCTCGGCTCCATCAAGTTTGGCTCGAACCTCTCCGCCTTCTTTGCAGACGAGCTCGAGGTTCCTTTCTTTGAGTACTACCTGCGCGGAATCGGCCGGCCCTCCATCGCCGAAGCCACCGTATTCATGACGGGCGCAAACGAATGGAAGCGGTTCGATGCCTGGCCGCCGAAAGGGACGAAGCGGAAGAACCTTTATTTGCGGGAGAAGGGCGGGTTATCATTCGACAAACCGACGAGCACAGAGGGATTTGACGAATATGTGAGCGATCCGGAGAAACCTGTCCCCTATACGAACGAGACCACTCACTGGTACAATTCCGCCTTCATGCTTGAAGACCAGCGGTTCGCTTCGCGGAGGCCCGATGTCCTTGTCTATCAGACCGAACCACTCGAGGAAGATGTTATGATCGGAGGCTTCATCAAGGTTAACCTCAGCGCATCCACCTCGGGAAGTGACTGCGACTGGATCGTCAAGCTCATTGATGTTTTCCCCGACACCACACGCAACCCGCGGCCGAACCCGACCAGAGTTCAATTAGGAGGATACCAGATGCTCGTACGAGGGGATGTGCTTCGGGGAAAATTCCGCGACAGCCTCGCTCGTCCCGAGCCTTATGTTCCTGGAAAGGTAACGCAGACCACCTTCGACCTCCAGGCGGCCCTGCACAAATTCAAGAAGGGACATCGAATCATGGTCCAGATTCAGAGTACATGGTTCCCCATGATCGATCGTAATCCCGGCGTGTTTACCGATATCTATCATGCGAAGGAATCAGATTTCCGGAAAACGACACAGCGGGTTTACAGGTCGGCAAAAGAAAATTCTTTTCTGACGATCCCGGTACTTGAGTAGCATTTTACGCGAGATTCCCGGAATTCGATTCAACCGGATTCCGGGAATCCTGGAAAGCCGGGAATCTCATACGCCATGATCTTCCGCGCAAAAAGGCCCACACTTCCAGCTGCACTTACGCCCACCTCTGAGATTCGGTTAAACCTGATGGAAGAATCCCACGCGCAGGAGCTCTTTCGCCTTGTCGATGTCAACCGCGCCCATCTTCGCGAATGGCTCCCATGGCTCGACACGCAACAGAGTGTTGTCGACAGTCTGCAGTTCATCCGCCTCATGCGCGATCAGTTCAGGCACAACGAGAGCATGACTGTCGGCATTTGGTATCGCGATACGCTCAGCGGAGTGATCGGGTACCATCGGTTCGACTGGATGAACAGATCAAGCATGATCGGCTATTGGCTCGCCTCGGACCGTCAGGGAAAAGGGATTGTGACCGAGGCGTGCCGCGAAATGGTCAATTACGGCTTCTCGCGCCTTGGACTTCACCGTATTGAAATAAAGTGCGCCACCGGAAATCGGAAGAGTTGTGCGATCCCCGAGCGTCTCGGATTCGTCAACGAGGGGATTGCACGTAATGGAGAGTGGTTGTACGACCGTTACGTCGATCTTGTGGTGTATTCGATGCTTGCACCTGACTGGAAAAAACCCCAACATTAGAACACTTTTCAACTCACGTTTTCATAAGCGGCACACAGGGAGGAATTATGGATACACAGCTGTTGTCGCATTCAAAAGAATACTCACGGCGTAATTTCATGTCGATGGTCGGCAAAGGTGTCGGCCTTGCCGCGCTCACCTCGACAACAGTCGCCTCGTTGCTGGAAGATCTTCATGCAGCCACCAGGCGGGTGGCGCATCTCACTCCCCAACAGGCTGCGATGGACGAGGATTTTTGGTTCGACATTCAACGCTCTTTCACTGTCACCCGCGGCATCACAAATCTCAACAACGGCGGCGTTTCTCCCTCTCCGCGCATCGTCACCGAGGCTTTCGTGCATTATACATGGGAGCAGGAGGACCTGACAGCCTACACGATGTGGCAGATCCTGGAACCGCAATCCGAGACGGTAAGAGCCGGACTGGCAAAAGTCTTCGGATGCGACAAGGAAGAGATTGCGATTACCCGTAACGCGTCAGAGTCACTCGAAATCATCCAGATGGGAATGGACCTCAAATCCGGCGATGAGATACTCACAACGACCCAGGATTACCCGCGGATGCTGACGACGTTCCGCCAAAGAGAACTGAGAGAAGGGATCAAGCTCAACATGATCAAGATCCCTATTCCGCCGAAGAACCTGAGCGAAATCACTGCCGCTTTTGAGAAAGCAATCACACCGCGCACGAAGGTCATCCTCATCTCCCATATGGTCAACATCACAGGCCAAATCGTACCTGTCAAGGAGATCTGCGACATGGCCCGCTCGAAGGGAATTGAGGTCATTGTCGACGGAGCGCACGCATTTGCGCATTTTGATTTCACCCATGCCGACCTCGGATGTGACTACTACGGAACAAGCCTGCACAAATGGCTTTTTGCCCCGAAGGGAACGGGCCTTCTCTTCGTGAAGAAAGACAAGATCGAAAAGATCTGGCCTCTCATGGCAGCGGAAAAGAGGCAGAAAACCGATATCAGAAAATTCGAAGAGATTGGGACACACTCTGCGGCGATGAGACTGGCAATCGGTGAAGCAATCCTGTTTCATCAGGGAATCGGGCCAAAGAGGAAAGAAGAGAGAATGCGGTATCTGTCGCGCTATTGGATGAACAAGATCAAGGACCTCCCAAAGGTCAGGTTCAACACTTCGTTCGATTCAAAGCAATCGTGCGGCATTGCCAACGTCGAGATTGAAGGAATCGATCCTTCCGCGCTCGCGTCGTATCTGATGAACAGTCACAAGATCTTTGTCGTCCCGATTGTTCACGAAGAATTCAGAGGACTAAGGATTACGCCCAATGTGTACACGACGCTCAAGGAGCTCGATCGTTTCTGCGAGGTGATGGAAACCGTCGCCAGAAAGGGATTACCGGGCTGATCGGGCCTGAGAGAATCAACATTTTCATTTCCTAAAGGAGGAACAATGAAACGAGGTCTGCTTTTCACGGCGATCGCTGCCGTTGGCATGTTGCTGTGCCAGAGCGCTTTCGCTCAGGTTATTCAGGCACCGGTGCTTCCGCCGCTTCGCTCCCCGCGAATCAGCCAGGGACAAAGCCTTACACAAGTGGTCGGCATGAGCGAAGTAAACATTTATTACCACCGGCCGGGAGTCAAAGGACGTACAATCTGGGGCCCGAAGGGATCCAACGCGCTCCTTCCCTACGGCGAGGTGTGGCGTGCAGGGGCAAACGAGCCGACGCTGTTCACATTCACCGACGAGGTTACCATTGGAGGGAAGAAGCTCCGTCCCGGGACATATCGGTTCGTGACGATTCCGGGGACGAATGAATGGACCGTCGTATTCAATTCAGAGGTGAAGAACTGGGGTACCGTCTACGACGCAAAATATGACACACTTCGGTTGACGGTGAAGCCGGAAAACGGCCCGCACGAGGAATGGATGTCATTCAGTTTCACCGATTTGTCGCACACATCGGCGACCGTCGTTCTCGCCTGGGAAAAGGTGAGGATTTCATTCAAGGTAGAGTTCAATCTTCTTGCCAAGCTTCAGGCCTCCGTCGGCACGTGGGGGACTCTGAACGGAGCGGCCAGAACGGCGCTCGACAACAAGATGTACTTGAAAGAAGCCATGGGCTGGGTCGACCGCTCACTCGCGATAGAGAGGAACTTCTTCAACCTCAAGACCAAAGCTGAGCTTCTTGCGCTTGAGGGGAAAACCTCCGAAGCAATCGCGGCCGCAGAGGAAGGGCTCAAGATCATCAGCCCGAGAGTAGCACAACTTCCCGACTTTCAGCGCCAGCAGGTAACGGATATGGAGAAGATGGTTGCAGACTGGAAGAAGAAGTAGAACGGGGCTGTACTGTACGAACAAAGGCGATTCTCTGAATCGCCTTTTTTTATTCCCTCACTTTCGCAAACGATCAATCGTGATGCTCATGGGTGGGGGTCTTTGACACAGCACTCTGAAACATCACCGCAACAAGAATCACGATACTGCAACCTGCCACGGGATACCAAAGCCAGGACAATGTGAACAACCCGAGTCGTTCACACAGGAACAATGCAAAGATGACAATCTCGCTGACAACCGCACCGATGAAGACCGGCGTTCCGGAAATCCATTTCATATAGAAGGCAATCAGGAAGACCCCCAGCATCGTTCCGTAGAACAATGATCCCAGGATATTGACTGCTTCGACGAGCGAACCAAGGCCGCTCGCGAGCTGGGCAAAGAGGATTCCATAGACCCCCCACCCTGCCATCGCGAATCGGGAAACCAGAAGATAGTGTTTTTCGTCCTTCGCAGTTTTCAAATGCCTGCGGTACACGTCGACCACGGAAGTTGTTGCAAGTGCGCTAAGCTCCCCCGAAGCGGAAGACATGGAAGCAGAAAAGATGCAGGCGAAAATCAATCCAACGAGACCTGCCGGCAGATATGTGACAACAAACGAAAGAAAAACATAGTTGGTGTCATTTGTATCCGCATTGTTGGCCTTCAAGAGGTCTGCTGCTGATGCCCGAAGACTCTGTACCTCACGCTCAGCGTCCATCAGTCCCTCTTTTTGTGCAGCAACGTCGGAGGCAGAGCCGCGTTCCCGGGTCTCAAGGTATTCCCGAATTTGCCCGGCCTTCGCATCGTTTGCGATCCGGTAGCGTTCTTCGAGCACTTCATACTCGGATTTCAGTTGGCTTGATTTGATTCTATCCGTTTCGACCGGGTTAAAGAAGAGCGGCGGAGCGGTGAACTGATAGAACACAAAGACCATGACGCCGATCATAAGAATGAAGAACTGCATGGGGACCTTTGCCAGGCCGTTGAACATGAGGCCCAGTCGGCTCTGCGTCACCGACTGCCCGGTCAGGTAGCGCTGCACCTGTGACTGATCGGTTCCAAAATATGCCAGCGCGACAAACATGCCGCCTATGATGCCCGACCAGAAGTTGTACCGATTCCCCAGATCAAATGAGAAATCAATGACGTTCAGCCGTCCGGAGGCTCCTGCCACCAAAAGTGCATCCGAGAATGAAATGTCAGATGGCAGAAGAACGATCGTCATGATGAATGCAAATACCATTCCCCCCATCACAATGAGAAGCTGCTGGAAATCGGTCCAGTTGACGGCTTTGATCCCTCCGGAGGTCGTATAGATAATGATTGCGCCACCGATGATCGTGGATGTGAGACGAATATCGATTCCGAGCATCACAGACAGTACGAGCGAAGGAGCATAGATTGACATCCCCGCACCGAGCCCCCGGGAGACCATGAACAGAATGCTCGTTAACGTGCGCGTTTTCACATCAAAGCGATGCTCGAGGTATTCGTAGGCTGTGAAGACCCTGAGCTTATGAAAGATCGGAACGGCTGTAACGGAGAGAATCACCATAGCGATGGGAATGCCGAAGTAGTACTGCACGAACCGCATTCCGTCGACAAATGCCTGGCCCGGGGTTGAAGTGAACGTGATGGCACTTGCCTGGGTCGCCATGATCGACAATGCGACGGTGTACCAGCGCATTTGCCTGTCAGCCAGCAGATACCCGCTCAGGTTCCTGCTGCCGCGGCCCTTGTAGATACCATATCCGACGATCGAAGCGAGTGTGAGTGCAAGGACAATCCAGTCGCTCGTCCTCATGAATACACCTTCATGAAGATGTAGAAGAGAACAATGAGGAGGGCAAGGAAGGAGAGGACCAGGGTATAGATGGTCGACCACGAGCGGAAGAACGGTGGCTGGTCGGCGGATTCTTCCCTCTTGCTGATCGAATTGCCCGGTGTTTGGTCGGCCGTCACTTGTTTTTCGAAATGAGGTTCACAAACAACCGATACGCCCCCGGAACACCGGCCGGAAGCTGTCGGAAGAACGCATATCCGGTATAGACATACACTCCCTTCCCGTAGGTGGCGTAGAGAAGTCCACCCTGGCGCGGCGGCTCACCGGGATCATGACTCTCCAGCACAGCATCGTATTGCTTGTCCCAAGAATCGGCAAAGTAAAGTCCGCGCTCCTGAATCCAACCCTTGAAGTCTTCTTCAGAGATCTTGTTGGGAACATTGAGAAGAGAGTGAGGGTTCGCGAAGGTGATCGGCGCCTCTTCAACGGTGACACGCTCGCGCGAAACGTTGAACGGGTAGGGTCCCATATTCGACGACTCACCGCGTTGGGAGGTGACATACTGAACAACATACCTTCCTCCGTTCCTCACGTATTCCATCAACCTCTCCTGGTGCGCCCTCAGTTTTGGCCGGGTGTTATATGCACGAACGCCCGCGACAATGGCATCGTACCCACTCAGGTCGGCAAACTCCAATTCAGTGTCTGAGAGAAACGTCACATCGTATCCGATCTGTCTCAAGGCCTCAGGCACCTGATCTCCCGAGCCCATGATGTAGCCCAGGCGCCGGCCGGTCTTCTTCAGGTTCACACGGACAAGCTTTCCCTTTGCTTCCGGAAAGACCACTTGGGGAGGGATATGGGAATAGGAAACAACCGACATCCCCCGCGAGAACCGTTCTCCCCCGCTTTCGGCAACGACGGTGAATTCACCGCCTGGCGCGCCGTCGAGGGGCTGCACGGAAAACGTAGCCGCAAACTCATCTCTCTTCGCAGCGAGGTCAAAAGGAATTGACACCGGGGTGACCCTCCATCCACGCGGGACAGCGAGCCGGACCGTTCCGCTCCTTTTCTCTTCGTGAGATGTAAGGATAATTCGAACCTCTTGCGATGTTTTTTCTGAAAACACAAACGATGTCGTTGCAGGAGTGACAGTGATGCCGGGAACAACAATGAAAGGCCTGTACAGCTCTCCCTCCACCGGATCGACTCGTCGATGCCTTACAGGAACCTCAACCGAAATGACCTCGCCTGCTACCTGGAACGAAAGTAAGGCCGTGAGAGCCGGAGGATTCTCTGCCCTGCCGGTCAGTGCGCTTTTCGCAACTATGTAGGATCCCTGCTCAGGTTGGTTCTCCAGCCAATAGGGCTGCGACAAGGGCATTTCCGGAGGAAGCACGGCGGAAAGAGTCATCTGAATGGGCGTATTGTTGACGAGCTGCCGCTGGACCGCGGTGTCGACGCCTGCGGCCGGTATTCCGACGCGCCGAAGTTCCAGGGAAGCTTCGGAACGGGCAAGAAGAGAGACGGTGACGCTGATTCTTGAACCCGGGGATGCCTCATAATCGGATGCAAGCGCATCTGTCCAGACGCCGGCACAACCCAGAATGACATCGACAACTTCTTTCTTCTTTATCTCGACCCACGGATCGGGCTCAGCATTTTTCATTTGCCTCAACGCCTCGATCAGTCGGGGGATGCTCTCCCACGGCCTGTCAGGATTGAATTGGGCCGCCGCCGTTGAGAGCATTGCTCCGATCTTCTCCCCTCCTTTGACTCTCGACCAGCTCAGGTCGATTCCGTCAAACAGATCAGAAACTGCAGCATCACCAGCCGTGGGATTGAAGTAGTTCAGGTTCGATCCCCTGTTCTGACCGGCGCCAAACCCTTGACTCTTGTGCATGCTTCGGCTCCGGCCGGAGATTTCTGAAAACGATTCTCCGAGCAGCGGACTGTATGCTCCCACGTCAACGTTCACGGAATTCTTGCCGGGATCCATTCCTGTTCCGCCAAAACGGAACACGTTGAAAACAATTCTCTTCGGCTGCCACGGCTTCACCAATCGAAGCTGCTCAGGATACCTGGCCGGATCACCCGCTGCGGCAAACGCCTCCCGGGCTAGAATCGCCGAAGAGGTGTGATTCCCGTGGCCGCCCAGTGTATCGAGAAAACGGGTCATAATCACGTCGGGCCTGAACGATCGGATGATCCACACGATATCACCGACGATTTTTTCCCGTCCCCAGATTCGCATGGTCTCTTCGGAAGTTTTTGAATAACCGAAGTCGATCGCGTTCGTGAAGAACTGCTCCCCGCCGTCGATCCTCCGTGCCTCAACCAATTCCTGCGTCCGCACCACCCCAAGCAGGTCCCCCTGCTCGGACCCTATGAGGTTCTGGCCTCCCTCCCCGCGGGTCATCGAGAGATACGCCGTACGAACAAGCCGTCCTTTTCCCAGGGTGGCAAGAATGGCCGAGTTTTCATCATCCGGGTGGGCCGCGACGTAGAGGGCGGATCCCAGGACATTCAGTTTTTTCAATGCCAGGGCAAGCTCGCCTGCACCGGAAGGGCGGTTCTGTGCGACCAACGAGCCACTGAAGACGACGAATATTGCGACGAACAACCTTAGAGTTCTTTCTCTCATGCTCCGGGATTCCTTCGCGCGGTTTTTGAAATAATGCCGCTTCCATCAAATAACATTGTGTCTTGGTTATGGGACTTGGCAATCGGGAGCGGCCCGCCCGCCTGCGTCGTTCGGGCGGGCACTATTGCCTTGTTTGATAAGTCCTCGAAGAAAGCCACAAGATTCTCTTTCTAGAAGTGGCACCAGCAAAACAGAGAGAATATAGGTTCTTCGGTGTGAATGAGCAAGGGAAAATTCCACATCTGGCGAGTCCTGTGACGGGAGGATTCCACGCTTTTGTTTCTTGATTCAGATTCGTACCTTTACGCATCTCTTAAAGGATTCCCTCTCATCCCCCCCGATAAGGAGGACATATGAAGTACTTTTCGCGTCTCTTCTTGCTTTCGATTCTCGCTATCGCAGTCACAGTCCCTCTTCATTCTCAGCTGAAAAAGCGAGTAGCAGTCGCCCGATTTGAGGACAGGAGCGGGACAGGTTGGCACAACATCGGCGACGGAGTCTCAGACATGTTGGTTACGGCCCTGGTGAAATCGGGATCGTTTAGTGTTCTCGAACGACAGGAAATGGATAAGGTCGTTCAGGAACAGCAGTTCAGCAATTCTTCCATGGTAACCCCGGAAACAGCGGCAAAGCTCGGCAAGATCCTTGGGGTCGAACTCTTTGTGGTTGGAAGCGTTTCGGAATTCGGGGTCAAAGAGAGCAGCGTCGGAGGCGGGGTCTCCCTCTTTGGCGCCAGTGTTTCAAAGCGAAAAGCTCGTGCTGTTGTCGACATCAGACTTGTCAACGTCACCACAGGCGAGATTATTGCAGCGGAGAACCAGGAAGGGGAGGAATCATCGACAGGCGTCAGCGCGCGCTTTGAAGACATCGATTTCAGTAACGCAAATTCGTGGGACGACACAGATATCGGAAAGGCCGCCCGAAAAGCAGTGGACGGGTGCGTCGAATTGGTCAGGAACAACATGGAAAAGATCCCATGGTCTGGAAAAATTCTGAAGATCAACACCGATGGGACTGTCCTCATGAAACCCGGCTCCGAAGGAAACGTCAAGACAGGAATGGAGTTCGCAGTGTATCGAGTCGGAGAAGAGATCAAGGATCCTGATACCGGCCTGTCCCTCGGAAGTGAAGAGACAAAAATTGGGAAGATTCGGGTAACGGAGGACATGCTGAAAGGCAAGGCAGCGAAGGCAACCGTCATTGACGGAAAAGACTTTCTGGTCGGTGACATTGTGAGAGAGAAATAAAACCGCCTAACCTCACGCGTGGCATCTTCCAGACGCCACGCGTGATTCCTTTTTCCCTCCTTTTATTGCTGTTGTTTCCCTATCTTATCACATACGTCTCTGTTATTTCCACAGGAGGATGATGTCCGGCTCCTTCGTCTTCTATTTTCATCTTCTCGGATTCGGCCTTCTTACCGCGGTTATCGCAGGCGGATGGTTCCTTAACATCAGATTCACCGCCGCACAGGAACCGGCCCTCAGGAGTTTCATCGCCACAACGATGAGATCGTTGAACATCCTGTCTCCAATCGTCGGTCTCCTCCTCCTCGTAACGGGCATCGGCAATATCTTCAATCTCTACCATGAAACACCTGCCGTTTGGTATCAACAGGGATGGCTTGTGTTCAAGATCGTTCTCTTCAGCACCATGCTGGTCAACGGAAGCGTATTCGGACCTCAGATAAGCAGGAAGCGGATGCAAATCATTCAGAGCGCAAACGAATCCCCCATCATGGAAGAGGACCAGAAGAACCTGAAATACCTCAATAGACAAATGAACTGGTTCTATACGGTTCAGGTCGTACTACTTCTCGGCATCGTTTTTTTCTCCGCATTCGGCCCATCGAAGCATCCAGGATACTTCTGACCGAACCGTTGCGACCTTACACCTGGAGAACAGGTTTTATGAAACGACGCGACTTGCTGCTACTCCCTCTTTTCATCTTCTATGCATGCCAGAAACCCATTCCTGAAAAGACCACGTGGGCGGGGACGATCACCCTCGCCGAGAACCGCAAGCTCCCACTCAAGCTTGAGCTCGACCTCACATCTTCGCCATTTTCGGGGTTTTTCGTTGTGGGGGATGACCGAACGGCAATCCCAGAAATCGTCAAAAACGGTGATTCCCTCGGCATTATACTCTCCGAATACGGCTCTGCCATGTTGGGAGAATGGGACGGCAAGTCGTGGAACGGTTCGTTTTTCCGATATCGCAAAGATACTGTTCGACTGGATTTCTCCGCTTCGCCGGAATCCGGCGCGCAGCCAGAACCGCCCGATTCCCCGGCACCGGGGGTCCGTCTCGTCGGAACATTCCAAGTATACTACAACAACCCCGACGGGATCGACAGCACAACGGTGGCAAAATTCTGGGCCAAAGGGGATTCCCTTTTTGGGACGTTCCTCGACCCGAGCGGCGACCATGGTCTGATGGCGGGAACCCAAACCGGGACGACCGCAACGCTGGGACGATTCACCGGCTGGCAGGCGAACCTCATCGAGCTAGAGCGACGTGAGGGTCAATGGACGGGGAAATACTATGCACGGCAAATTCCGCCGCAGCTGTTCTCCCTCGTTGCCCGGCCTTCCATCCCGTCAGAGCCTTTGGATCCACGCCGTACGCGAATGCGAAAACCCCTGTTCCCTTTTACGTTTGCCGGGATCACTGCAGACGGAGACACCATACGGAGCACCGATTCCCGTTTCAAGGGAAAAGTCCTCATTGTCGATATTATGGGAACGTGGTGCCACAACTGTTTGGATGAGGCTCCGCTTCTGGAGCAATTGTATAGGGAGTACAAAGGGAAGGGGCTTGAGATCGTCGGGCTTTCCTTCGAGATTACCAACGACCCCGCTCTTGCAAAAAAGAATCTGGACATCTACCGAAAAAGGCATGGGCTGACCTTCCCGTTGATCTTTTCGGGAAGCCTCGACGCTTCCAACGTTGACGCGAAGATACACAACCAGCTTGCGGATTTCTTTGCCTACCCCACCTCCATCTTCATCAATAAGAAGGGAACGGTGGAACACGTCCATTGGGGATTCAAAGGGCCCGGTACGGGTGAAGAATACCAGCAGGAGATAGCACGGTTCTACGGGTATGTGCAGGAACTCTTACGAGATCAAACGCCGTCCCTATCGTTCGGGAACATGATTGGAGAGTGAATGAAACGCTACCAGCTTTACATCGACGGATCGTTCGTTGATTCGGTGTCGGGGAAGACATTTGAATCGGTAAATCCGTTCAACCAGGAGGTCATTGCGGTTGTCGCTCGGGCAGGTGCAGAGGACGTTCGAAACGCCGTCAAGGCAGCACGCAAGGCTTTTGATGAAGGGCCGTGGCCCCGGATGTCGCGGGAAGAGCGAAGCGCCTTGCTCAAAGCTGTTTCCGACAAGATTAACGAGAAAACCAAAGATCTCGTAGCCCTCGAAGTTGCCGATTCAGGATCAACGATCAGGAAGGCAAAAGAGGACATTTATTTGTCCGCTCGGTCGATGAACTATTTTTCCAAGCTTGCGACCCTGGAAATGACGGAACCGATAGAAGGATTGGGCAAGCCGGGGTTCAGCCAGAATTTTCTCGCGCGTGAGCCCATCGGAGTCGTCGGGGCAATCATTCCATGGAATTTTCCTCTGAAGATGGCAATTTGGAAACTCGGTCCGGCCCTCGCAGCCGGCAATACCGTTGTTCTGAAGCCGTCAGAACTTACGCCGTGCACCGCAATGGAGCTGGCGGCAATATTCCATGAGATCGGCCTACCGCGCGGCGTTGTGAACATTGTTCCGGGATTTGGCGAGGACGCGGGAGAAGAGATTGTCAAGAGTCCTTTGGTCGACAAGATATCATTCACGGGTTCCACTGCTGTCGGCAAAAAGGTCATGGCACTCGCCGCAGGGAATCTCAAAAAAGTGACACTCGAATGCGGAGGAAAGTCGGCCAACATTGTCCTCGATGATGCGGATTTGGATCTTGCGGTCGACGGCGCGATGTATGCAATCTTCTATCACCAGGGACAATGCTGCGAGGCCGGAACACGTCTGCTCCTCCCCTCTTCTCTCTCAAAAGCGTTCATGGAAAAGCTCCTGGCCAAAACGAAGAGACTCGTCCTTGGCGATCCTGCGAACCCCGCAACCGATCTGGGACCCGTCATTTCGCGTCGGCAACAAGAGAGAATTCTGGAGTACATTGAGAAGGGAAAAAAGGAGGGTGCCGTTCTGGCGACAGGGGGGACCGCGCCAACCGATACCGCTCTTTTAAAAGGCTTTTTTATCCAGCCCACGATCTTTGCAGCAGTGAAAAATTCCATGACGATCGCCAGGGAGGAGATCTTCGGCCCTGTTCTTTCCGTCATCGAATACCAGACGGATGAAGAGGCCATTGCGCTCGCCAACGATTCCATCTACGGCCTTGGCGGCGGTGTTTGGTCGAAAGACCGGGAGCGGGCGTTGCGCGTTGCCCGCCAGTTGAGAACAGGGACTGTATGGATCAACGAGTGGCACCTCATCAGCGAAAAGGCTCCCTTCGGCGGATACAAACAGAGCGGTGTGGGACGCGAGTTCGGGATCGAAGGCTTGAAGGAGTACACCGAGTTAAAGCATGTTCACGTTGACGAGCTCGGATCAAGAGAAAAGAAACCCTGGTACGACACGGTGGTGCCTCGGTAGATGCGGTGAGAAGGTTTCAAGTTTCAGGTCTAAGGTTTCAAGTCTGGAGACCTCGGTTCGCGCCATGAAACATGAGACTTGAACCCTGAAACCAACTCTCGTAGCGTTGAACCTTAACCTAAAACCTATATTGACTGAATTGACTTATGGACATCAAGAATAAGACCGTTCTCGTTCTGGGAGGATGGGGACTCGTGGGTTCGGCGGTTGTCAGAAAGATGATGGAGCAATCCCCAAAACGCATTATCGTCACATCGCTCCTTGAACACGAGGCGAAAGAGGCGGTTGAAATGCTCAAGAAGGAGTTTCCGAAGGCCGGAAAGAACTTCTTTATCCCGTGGTGGGGAAACATTTTCACGCGTCACGAATTCAAAGATCTCCCCCGCGATGAGATTCTGAAAAACGACGGCACCAGGCAGAAACATATCGACGATCTTCTCGATGAACTGACCACCGAGGTCATTGAGCGCTCCACCATTTTCCGCCTCCTGGCACAATACAAGCCGGAAATTGTCATCGACTCGATAAACTCTGCAACAGCGATCGCTTATCAGGACCTGTTTCAGGCCTCCCGGGACGTACGGAAGGCGTTGAAAGCCGCCAAGGGGGGAAAGGAATCGAATCTTTTTGAGGCCACGGAGCGCCTTCTTGCGACTCAGTACACTCCTCAACTGATCCGCCATGTGCAGCTCCTTTATCGTTCCATGCAGCGCGTGGGAACCCGCATCTATGTGAAAATAGGCACGAGCGGCACCGGCGGAATGGGTCTCAATATCCCATACACGCACAGCGAAGAGCGGCCATCCAGCATGCTCCTGAGCAAGTCGTCGGTGGCAGGGGCTCACACGCTCCTCCTGTTCCTGATGGGACGCACGCCCGACGCTCCCATCACGAAGGAAATCAAACCTGCGGCCGCGATTGCCTGGAAGCGAATTGGCTTCGGTGAAGTGAAGAAACGGGGAAAATCGATCGAATTGGTCGACTGTCCTCCCGACAAGGGAGTGCGGCTCGAAGGAACGCTCAAGATCAAGTTGGAAAACGGGTCGTGGAAGTCTCTGCAACAACCCCTGCGTTCTGTTTTCATCGACACCGGCGAGAACGGTATATTCTCGCGGGGCGAATTCGAAGCAATTTCCACTCCGGGCCAGATGGAGTTCGTCACTCCCGAAGAGATCGCCGTAAACGTCATTTACGAGATTCGCGGGGGGAATACCGGTCACGACATCATCAACGCTCTTGATAATGCGACCCTCAATCCCACGTATCGTGCGGGATTCCTTTTTGAGAGTGCGATTCAGGAATTAAAGCGGCTTGAAGTAGAGCACAAGACCAGGAGCGTGGCGTTTGAAATCCTTGGGCCACCGCGACTCTCAAAGCTCCTGTATGAAGCACATCTTCTGGAACTTGCCTATGGCAGCATGACGGCAGTGCGCCACGCAACCGCGAAAGACCTTTCTACGTCCCTTGAGATCCTCCTGAAGAGGAACAGCGATTTGCGGGCCCGAATCATCTCGATCGGCATTCCGATATTGCTGCCCGACGGGAAGACACTCCTTCGCGCCGGCGAGATCAAGATCCCTCCCTATCGGGGTGAGAACGAACTCAAGATCACCGACAAGATGATCAATGCATGGGCTCACGACGGCTGGATCGACCTGAGAATTCCTAACATGCAGCGGTGGAAACAGCGATTTGAAGAGATCGTACAGTCCATTAGTACAATCCCGGCGGGCGACTCATCCTCGCGATTTCAACGGACAGCGCAGTATTGGAATAACTTCGGGCAGATTGAGCCGGGGAAACTGGTTGGCTGGATCTTTTCTGAGGAAGAGAAGGGAAAGAGGATGAAAGCCTAGGAGTGGCGACTTGGAATTGCGGATTGGGGATCTCGGATTGCGGATTGGGATTTCGAATTGCGAAGTGGGGTCTCGAATTGGGGGTGGGGGATTTCATATTTGCGGATTTGGGATTTCGAATTCGAGGCCGTTTGTTCTAATCAATGATTTCATCATATGGGGGAACAATGGATTCGGAGGAACTCAAGAAACGAACAAAACTCTTTGCGCTGGCGGTTATTCGATTCGTTGAATCTTTGCCCCGAGGAAAGACGGCAGACGTAATGGGAGGGCAGCTACTTCGCGCTGGGACCTCAGTAGCGGCCAACTACAGGTCTGCCTGCAGAGCGCGTTCACGCCGGGATTTCGTTTCAAAAATAACGATCGTTGAGGAGGAAGCAGACGAGAGCAGTTTCTGGCTGGAAATGTTCCTGGAAGCAGGAATTGTTGACCGGACAACGATCTCCTGGCTACTCAGCGAGGCAAAAGAGCTTACAGCGATCTTCACTGCTTCAGGAAGAACAGCTAAGGGCAGATAGAGCGTCACTCAATTCGCAATTGACAATCCGCGATTCCATTTCGCACTCTGCACCTGCTATTCGTACCGCAGGGCCTCGACCGGATCCAGGTTGGCCGCTTTCCATGCAGGGTAGACTCCAAAGACCACCCCGATAAAGGCGCACAGGGCAAATCCAATGAATGCCCAGTCCCATGGAACGGTTGGAGGAACTTCGAAGAGTACCGCAACAAGATTTCCTATGACAACCCCCAAGAAAATCCCAACCAGCCCTCCCACCTGACACAAAACAATCGCCTCGGTGATGAATTGGCCGAGGATGTTTCTCTTTTGCGCGCCGATAGCCTTTCGGATTCCGATTTCCTTTGTGCGTTCCGTGACGGAGACCAGCATGATGTTCATGATGCCGACTCCGGCAGCCACGAGAGAGATGAAGCTGATGAATCCAATCCCCAGCTTCACGTAGAAGGTGAATTCGTTGAAGGTTGAAATCAGCGTATCGTTGGAAAAGATGGAGAAATCATCTTCATTTGCCGGCGGCACGCCTCGGATCGTCCTGAGATGAAATCGTGCCTCTTCGAGGCAATCATCATAAACCAAGGCATCCTTCGCCTTGATCATGATGTGCAGATCCCTGTATCTCCCGTACGACTCGAAGAACGCTGTCAGCGGAATAACAACCTGATTGTCGCTGTCGCCTCCGAGACTTCCGCCCTTGGGTTCAAAAGTTCCTATGACTCTGAATCGGTCGGAACGGACACGAACATCCTTGCCAATCGCATCAAGATCTCCAAGCGGAAAGAGCTTCTTCACCACATCCGGGCCCAGGATGACAACATTTGCCGCCGACCTCAGGTCATTATCCGTGAGGCCACGGCCTTCTTTTATCGTCCAGTTATTTGTTGGAAGCCCATCCGGCTCTTCACCGGCAACGGAGACGTTGGGGTTCGTTTTCAAACCTCCATATTGAATAACATTTCCCCCGTCCCAAGCCTCAAGCGCAACATATTGGGCAAGCGTCATCCGATCCTTGAGCTTCAGCCCCTGTTCATAGAGAAGGTTTTTCCGCTGGCGCGCTTTCATCCATTCCCTCCGGCTCCCAATGACGGGAAACTTTTGAATCTGGAATGTATGGGATCCAAGGTTGCTGAGACCGCTTTCGATGGAGTTTTGAAGAACACGCACAGCAGTCATGACACCGATAATCGAGAAAACGCCCACGACAATACCCAACAGGGTCAATGCCGACCGGAGCTTGTTTGCCCGAATGGCGTTGAGAGCTATTTTGATGATTTCGCCGAGGAGCATAGGTTCTATTCGTACCTGAGTGCGTCGACCGGATCCATTCTCGAAGCCCGATAGGCCGGGAGAAATCCTGAAATGACGCCGACAAAGACAGAGATGAGCAGGGCTATTGCGACAATGCTCAGAGGCATTGCCGTGGGAAGAATCTGATCGATAATAAGGGTCAGCGGAAATGCGATCATGATTCCGATGATCCCGCCGATGAGGCAAATGGCAGCCGACTCAAACAGAAATTGCATCAGGATGCTTCGTTTCGGCGCTCCAATCGCTTTTCGAACTCCAATTTCCCTCGTCCTTTCGGTGACCGAGACGAACATGATGTTCATAATTCCTATTCCCCCTACAAAGAGAGCCAAACCTGTGATGAACAGGCCGACGGCAGCAATCACGCCGCCAATCTGGTTGAATGTTTGGATGAAGAATTCCTGCTGATTGATGGCGAAGTCGTCCTCCTTCCCGGGAGCGACCTTCCGGACATTCCGGAGGATTCCGCGCACTTCTTCTTTCGTTTCATCCACATTGTTTGCTGATGCTGCCTTTACCCAGATCTGGATTCCGCCCCTGCGGTGCCTGAATTCCTTGAAGAACCTCGTAATAGGAAGATAGACCCTATTGTCAAAGCTCTCGAGTCCCATGAAACTTCCCTGCTTTTCCAGCACGCCGACGACACGATAGGGGTAGTCTCCGACTTTGATTCTCTTCCCAATCGGTGTCTCAACCGGAAAGAGAGCTTCAGCGACCTCCGAACCAAGCACACAGATGGGCCTCCCTCCTTCCGCTTCCATCGGCGTCATGAACCTTCCGAGGGCCACGTTGGCATTCGTGGTTTCGAGGAAATCCGCATCGGTTCCCAATATGACTACAGCTTCGACCACCTTCCCGCCGTACTTAACGTTTCTTCCTGTACCCGTAATGGGCGACACACTGCGGACCGTTGTGGATTTCTCCTCGATTGCTCTGGCGTGCTGAATGAGCAGATCCTTCCGATTCCTGATCTCCCACCAGTTTCCTCCCCCACCCCATGGCCATTTCTGCACATAGAGGACATCTGCTCCTACCATCGCAATTGATTTGTTGAAGGCGCGATTCAGGCCCTCGATCGCGGTCCCCATGAGAGTCACCGAGACAATACCGATAACTATTCCCAGGGTTGTAAGCACCGAACGCATCTTGTTTGCACGAATTGCTGCAAACGCGATCAGGAGGCCTTCTCTGATTTGGTCGAAATGGAGATTCATGTCAGGCCGTAGCCAGCGGTGGGTGAGCCACAATCTTCCTATTTGTTACCGGTTCATCGCTTTCAATATGCCCGTCACGGATCTTCACGCGCCTGTAGGCATGCATCGCGATATCTTCTTCGTGCGTCACCAGAATAATGGTATTGCCTTGTTTGTGAAGAAGGTCGAACAATCCCATAATCTCCTCACCCGTTTTGCTGTCGAGGTTTCCCGTTGGTTCGTCGGCGAGCAGAATGGAAGGCTTCGTGACCAGCGCACGGGCAATGGCAACGCGCTGCCGC
>DATDRF010000091.1:0-4293 GCA_035291905.1 Bacteroidota bacterium | reverse complement strand
CGCTTTCAATGGGCGGCGTTCGTCGAAAATATTCAGATCGGCGAACTCCTCGAATTTCGGGAGGCTGACCGTCTCTTCCGCGGTCATCCTCCATTTCAGCTGATAGGACGAAAGAGGTGCGCGTGATCCGAGCCACTCGTTCCAGGCGGCGACCTCAAAGCGGTCATAGTTCGGACGGCAGCTCCAGAGTGCTTTCGGATTGCAGAATGACGGTTCGTTGATGAGGTCCCAGATCAGATCGTTCACGCGGGGGTAGCGCTGTGCGACGGTGGCAAGGAATGTCTTTTGTGCATGAACCGAGCGCGGATCGAGATACGCGTTCTCGCCTCCCCACGTTTCGGGAATGAATGCAAAAAAGGTGAAGATCAGCGGGATGTCATACTTGCGGGCTGTGAGGATAAAAGCATCGAGAGACCTGAGCGCCTGCTCGTTGAAAGAGCCGACGTCGAGCATCAGATTCTTCCATGCAGTCCAGAGCCCTGTGCGAACCATGTTGATTCCGTGCTGCGTCATGAGAGCGAAGTCTTTGTCCCATGTGACGGGATTCGGTTCAAGGAGAAATTTTCGGGCGACGTCGGACGCCATGTACGTCGTTCCTGTAACCGGATACGGCCGGCCGTCGCGCAGCAGATAGGTGCCATCCGTCGAGAATGGACTGCCGCCGGCAAGAAGTTTGGCGTCATGAATCCAGAATCCGTTGGTTGCCGTAATGGCGAACTCCTTTGCCGTTGCGGCCGATTTCAGCACCTGCCTGACACGAACTGAATAAAGTCCGGGAGCCGGATTCTGGAGCGGGAGTGTGGCGATGACGGTTGAGAGAAGACTGTCTCCGCGAAGACGATGTGTTGTCCTGCTCAGTTCTTTCCCTTCAGGGTCAAGAAGAACCACCTGGCACTCCCCGACGTGAGTGGCAGATTGTCTTCCAAAACGGGAAAAAGAAATAGTGCATGATGGAATCTCAGTTTGATAGTATGAGGCGAATGCAGGCGTGACTTTGAGTTGAGCGGAGCCCTGGAGGGCATAGTCGACAAGCCACCGGATTCCCTTCTGCGTGATGGCGCCCTTATAGTTAGCGAGAACCCACCGGCCGCCGGCAAATTCTCCCTGAAGCCGGTCGATCGCCACAAACGGTGCTGCAACTTTCATCCCTTCTTTTGAAATCCCCCAAATGAGCGGTCGAAGGACGGCGTCTCGTTGCCCCGCAGTTCCATCTTCAGAGGGGAAGTCTTTCGTGGAGGTGAATCGGACGTATTGCTCAAACACATCCTCGGCCGAGAATTCCTTGAGGAGATCTTGAGAACCATCGATCTCTTCATTGGCGCTGTAAGCCTGAATCCTGAAGTTTTGCGCCGAAGGCGCATCCGCTCGACGAGTCGATCTACGATCCCGTAGGGAGTCGTCGACCTTTGGCTGAGAAACCTGAAACGCCTGAGTAATTCCAAGAGTTTTGTGAAAGGCTGTTTGCTGTACCTCTCGCATCCATGACTTCTTCTCATTGACAAAAGGCACCGAGAGAGGGACTCCGCCGAGATTGATCCAGTTGCCTCCAGCCCGCAAATAAGAAAACAGTGTGTTGGCGATCTCCTTGGGGAACGCCGAACCATACGGTGTGATCAGGAGATCGAATTTTCCTGCGCTGAGCTCCGAGCTCAGAGCCTGAGACGAAAGAAGCCTCACCTGGTAGCCCTTCAAGGCCTGCTGGATTTCCTTTTCGGAGACTGTTATCCCATCAAGTGCAGGAAACCCCTTCTCAGAAAGAACGGCGATCCGCGGAGTGTGAGCTTGCGACTGGAGAAGAGCGCTGGGGAAAGGAAAGAAAACCACAAAGGCACAAAGAGCACCAAGTCTTTGTGTCCTTAGTGCCTGCACGCCGAAGTGCGGGCGAGCACGCAGGCGTGTCTTCGTGGTCATATTTTTCTTTTTCATTTGACACCTTTGTGGTTGGAGAATCGAAAGCAAGCAAAAATATAAAGAAATGAAGGGTAGAACAAAATTTGCGAAAATGATTCCAAAAGATCGGAAAAAATGAGGCAGAGATTCCACTTTTCATGCAGGATTCAAGGAACAGGCGTGGCACACTCTATGAGTATATGCTCATAAAGGAACAATGGAGCGAGTCATGTTAAAGGATTCAGCGGAATTGGCGGCAGATGTGCTGGCTGCCCTTGGTCACCCGAATCGCATTCGGATTCTCGAGTTTCTCAGAGCAGGCGGGCGCTGCAATTGTGAAATGGCGCCTGCATTGGGGCTCGAGCAGTCGAATCTCTCACGACACCTCAAGATTCTCGTCCAGGCAGGGATTCTCACTTCCTGGAAAGACGGCCTGCGCGTGAACTTCAAGGTGGCCGATCAACGAGTCTATCGGATTCTGGAGATTGCGAAGGTGCTTGCGAAACGGGAAGTGGAGAGGAAAACAGAAGTGTTTGAAGTGTGAGAAGAAGAAATGAACATTGCCCGCCCGACCGAACGCATAGGAATCTGTGATCGGTCCTTCGCACGGGAACATTGAACATTGAACATTGAACATTGAACATTGAGCATTGTTTTTGACTTGGGAAGAGACAACACTCAATGTTCAACCCTCAATTCTCAACGTCAAAGTTTCCTACCAATGAAAGATCACACCATGACCATCAAAGTACTTGGACCCGGCTGTATGAACTGCAAAACCCTTGAACGACGCACTGTCGAGGTCCTTGCCGAACTCAATCTTAAGGCAGACGTCCAAAAAGTGGAAGATCTCGACTCCATTGTGGGTTACGGCGTGATGCGGACTCCGGGGCTCGTCATTGACGACAAAGTCGTGTGGCAGGGTGGAGTGCCGACAAAAGAAAAAATCAAAGAGCTCCTCGAATCGGTCCCGGCAGGGAGAACGGCCTCATGAGGGAATGGGTGAAGCTGCTGATCCTTGTCGCGGTGTTTCTGGCGTTCTATCTTGTCCCGATCGACGTTGCCGTTGTTACGGCCTCGATTTCCGCGGGTCTGATCCTTTTGCAGGAGTATGCCCGTCTGCACGTCCTGACCTGCCTTGTGCCCGCATTCTTCATTGCAGGGACCATCGCGGTCTACGTGAAAAAAGACGCGGTCATGAAGCTTCTGGGGCCGACGACAAAAAAATATATCGCCTATCCCGTTGGCAGCGTATCGGGCGGAATCCTTGCCGTGTGCTCCTGTACGATCCTGCCACTTTTCACCGGCATCTACAAGCGGGGAGCAGGAATAGGCCCGGCGGTCGCATTTCTCTTCACTGGTCCGGCCATTAATGTGACCGCGATTCTCCTGACAGGTTCGGTGCTGGGATGGGATTTTGCCGTCGGACGACTGATCGCTGCGATGGTAATTTCAATTATCGCTGGACTACTGATGTCGTTTGTTTTTCGCGAACACGACAGGAAGACGACGGACAATGGGTTTGCCACAGGGCTCGAGAGCGATGTGCCGTACTCCAATCTCACCGTCGCCTTCTTCTTCATCCTTCAACTTGCCGTCCTCGTGATCTTCGGATTGGCGATCGACCCTTCGTTGAAGGCAATCCTCGTAATCCTCCTTGTCCTGATAATCGCCGGGATCGTCATCTTCACATTTCGCAAAGAACACACAATGGAATGGTTCCGTGAAACGTGGAATTTGACAAAGAAGATCATGCCGTATTTGTTCGTTGGGGTTTTTATTGCAGGGACGATCGAGACGCTCATTCCGCGGGAAGTAATAACACGACTCGTGGGTGAGAACAGTCTTCCGGCGAATGCTGTTGCCTCAACCTTTGGCGCATTCATGTATTTTGCGACCCTTACTGAAGTTCCGATCGTCCAAAAACTGATCGGGCTTGGAATGGGACGCGGTCCCGCACTGACACTCTTCCTCACGGGCAATGCGTTGAGCCTGCCAAGTATGATAGTCCTGTTCAAAGTGATGGGGAAAAAGCAGGCGTCGGTCTACATCCTTACGATCATGTCACTCTCAGTGATCGCGGGGTGGTTGTTTGGGGAGGTTGCTTAATGAGCGAGGACCGTTGAGGCAGCAAGAGCGGGGACGCTACTCTTGCAACTTTCCATCGTTTGATGCATCCAACGGGTAGTCGATCCATTTGGCACAGATTCTCGATCCTCTTATTTCTTGGAACCCGTAGATGAAAACTCTTTCCCGTTTTTCGACATTGATGAGCCAACTTTACATTGCATGGTTGATTGCACTTGTCACCACACCTCTTTTTGCACAGGAAAAAGCCGGTATCATTTCCGGTGAAGTTCGCGATGCAGTAACCAAACAGCCTCTCCTCGGCGCGAACGTGGT
>DATDRF010000090.1:0-2197 GCA_035291905.1 Bacteroidota bacterium | reverse complement strand
AGCGGGTCGCTGTTGATGTTGCCCGTTCCTGTAAGACCGCCGCGAATATTGGAATATGCGGCCGTAACGGTTCCTCCCGTGGAAAGCGTAATCTCTGAAGTGCCTGGGTTCCAGAGAATCGTATTGATCGCCTTGAAGGATGCAGTGTCCCTCATGTAGAGCCCGGATCCGTTAGGACTGGTATTGCCGATAATCGTGTTGTTGATAGAGAGTATTGTGGACGGCACATCCGACACCCACAGTGCGCCGCCCTGTGTTCCTGCAGAATTATTAGCGATAATATTGTTTACGAGGGTCACGGTCGGGCCACGACCCTGGTACTGATTGATCTGGAGTGCTCCGCCCCATTGAGAGGCAGAGTTGTTCCGTATGAGGTTTTCGTCAAACGTGATTGTGCCGTTCCAGATCTGAGCCGCGGCGCCAAGCCCTAGGAGAACCGTTCCAGTGACGGAATTACGAAGGATGCGATTTCGGAAGATTCTGCAGTTGTGACCGAGCGCCAGGGCGCCGCCCTCAACTTGATACCCCGTCAACGAATTGTCCGCTATTGTGTTTGAGTCGACCACAACGAAAGTAACCCCGTTCACATCTGCAGGGTCCCAGATGCTGATGACGCCACCTGGCCTTAGCGATGTAACCACATTGTTTGCCGTAAGGATATTCCTACGGATTGTTGCTCCTCCGCCAGCTACTTCGATTCCCAATCCTACCCGGTAGGCCAAAGCTTCCGCGGTTCTCACGTTTCCCGTACCGCCCGTGATGGTGAATCCCACAATCATTGTCGTCGTGTCCGTCGCCCCGTCGATGGTGACGACCGCGGCCGAGTCAGGATGCCGGGGAGAACTCCCGTCAAGGATAGTTTTTGAAATGTGCGACGTGTCGTTTACGTCAACAACGTAAAGACTGCCGACCACGATCTTTTTCGTGATGACAATGTTTTCTGTGTATGTCCCTTCCGCCACCAGGACCGTATCGCCGTTCACTGCGGCGTTAATCCCCGCTTGGACCGTCGGCTGGTCCTGAGGGACGCGGATGAGTGTCTGAGCATAGAGCAGAGCGCATGGCGCACTCATTGTTAGTGCAAGCATCAGCAAGCGTTTCATATCGACCTCCTGTGGAAGTGAGTTGACGAAACACTGCAACCTGGATCCCTTCAGGGGAACTAGAATTTCTCAGAATCTGCTGAAATGGCAGTTCCGGAGGTTAGCTCTGCCGTCGCAAACTATGCCACTGGCGTCGCATTTTGAGGGAATAGAGAAAAAAGAGGCCTACTGAGGAATGATGGAAGAATGGAATGACGGAAGATTGGAATTACGAAACCGTCAACAAGAGCCGCGTCAAATCAGGCTGCAAAAAATGTGGGCGGGCACAAGGAATGTACCAGATATATGCTTAGTACTCCGCACACCTGTTGCATTCCGGACCACCTGGACGCTGTAAAGAGGCTTCAGGCGCTCCGCAAAGTACCTGAGATTTGGGTCAAGATCGACTGCTGTAAGCTTTGCCTCAATGAGTGCGTACGGCTTCCTCGCCTCCGTTATCAGGAAATCCACTTCCCGTTTTTCACGGTCTCGAATGTAGCGAAGCTCAAAATCGCCGAATCCATACTCTGTCCATGTATCGACCAGCTTCCGCAAATGCAGCGCAATGAGATTCTCAAACCGGGCGCCTTCTTCGGGAATCTCGGTCGGGTCGAACAGGTAAACCTTCTCTGCGAGTCTCAGCGTTCGGGCAAGCCGGGCTGCATACGGCTTCACTGTGAAAATGTAGAAAAGCCTGGATAAAATCTCGAGGTAGCCTTTGACAGTCGCGAAGTTAACGTCAAGGTTTTCACGCAAGGCGTTGACCGAAACAGGCGACCCCACTCGTTCCGGGAGAAGCAACGCCAGAGTCTCAATGATTCCGACGTCCCGGATGCGGGTTAAATCTCTCAAGTCCTCTCTCAGCACAATCGTTCGGTGGGCCTGCCGCCATCGCCTCAGTCGGGCTTCGCTACCCGCAAAAAGCGGTTCCGGAAAACCGGTCAGCTTCTCCAGATCCCCCAGCATCTCTTCGGCTTGTCGCGGTGCGTCCGAGCGGATATGCGTCCAGAAATCCGAAGGTGAAACGACGCTGTTGCGGTCACCGGCGAGGAGTTCCCCGAGCGTGAAAGGGTGAACATGATAGAGATGGTATCGGCCAAACAGTGAATCACCCC
>DATDRF010000089.1:0-4805 GCA_035291905.1 Bacteroidota bacterium | reverse complement strand
CATGTCCGTACGATGCCCGGTTCATTCATCCGGACGGCTATGCCGACAAATGCACGTTCTGCATTCACAGGGTCGAGGAGGGACTTGAGCCGGTTTGTGTTGCTGTTTGTCCGACCCATTGCATGACCTTCGGAGATTTGGACGATCCGAACAGCGCGATCAACAGGCAGCTGAATTCAAGGAAACATCACGCGCTGCTCACGGACGCGGGGACAATGCCGCGAGTCTTCTACCTAACGTGAAAACGAAGGATGATGGGTGAGTTTGCGGGAGTGCCGGGAGCAGGGAGCAAAGGGGGAATAGAAGAAGGAAAAATTTTCGACAGCTCAACCTTGAACCTTGAGCCTTGAGCCTTGAACCTTGAACTTATGCACGAACTAATCAGAACCCGTCATAACGAATTGATCGATCCCATTCTTCACATTTGGGGATGGGAGATTCCCGTGTATTTGTTTCTTGGGGGCCTTGTCGCCGGCATCATGATCATCTCGGGGTATTTCACATTCAGGGGGCATCACAAGCACAGCTACTTCTCCTGTTTCTACCTGCCCCATATGAGTTTGGTGCTCCTGAGCGCGGGTATGCTTGCGTTGTTCCTGGACCTTGAACATAAGCCCTATATCTGGCGGCTCTACACGACCTTTCAGGTGACCTCTCCGATGTCGTGGGGATCGTGGATTCTTGTTCTGGTCTATCCAACGCTTTTGTTGAATACCCTCGTGAGAATTCCGGAACCCTTTAGGAATCGCATAGGGATGTTTGACCGTTTTTCGAATTCGATCAACAAGCGGCCCTTCCTGATCAAGAATATCGGTGTCCTCAACATGATCGTCGGCGCCATTCTCGGCGCATATACCGGAGTCTTGTTGAGCGCACTCGGGGCGAGGCCTTTATGGAACAGCTCAATGCTCTGGGTTCTCTTCCTCGTGTCCGGACTGTCAAGCGCCGCGGCCCTCGTGCATTTGATTACATCCGACCGTTTTGAGCGGGAGCTTCTCGCCAAGGCCGATAACGGATTTCTGATCTTTGAGCTGCTGGTGTTCGCAATGTTATTCCTCGGTATGTTGAACTCGGGAAGAGTCCATCAGGAAGCGGCATCGCTCCTCTTGGTCGGACCTCTCGCTCCCGCATTTTGGGTCTTTGTGATTGCGCTCGGTATTGTGGTGCCCCTCTTCATGCAACTGCTGGCCGTGAACCACAAAATACGCCACACTCCGATAGCCCCGATTATGGTGGTTCTCGGGGGACTGATTCTTCGCTTCGTCATCGTGTACGGGGGGCAGATGAGCCATTGGACGAGGGTGGCCGCGGCACCTTGATTGAAATTGATTCACCAAGGAGACATTCATGACTTCGCAAGCAAAAGCAGTACTACTCGAAAACTTCGACACGCAGGTGAAAGAGCATACATCGGTGAAAACCGCCAAGCCCTACTGGAATCCGTATCTCGCCGGGCTTGGGCTTGGTTTGGTGCTCCTCTCTGCATTCGTCATCATGGGACGCGGGTTGGGCGCTTCAGGCGCGTTCTCATCTGTTTTGTCAACCGGCATCCAGGCAATTGCGCCCGATCATGCCGGGAGCAACGAATACTATTCCGAGTATCTCGGCGACGGGACAAGGCACCCGCTGAAGGATTGGCTGGTGTTTGAAGTGCTTGGAGTATTCGTTGGGGGATTCCTTTCGGGTGCCCTGGCACATCGGGTGAAACGAACCGTGGAGAAGGGTCCACGGATAACGACAGCGAAACGGCTGGCCTTCGCGTTCGGCGGCGGAGCCCTTATGGGGTTCGGAGCAAAACTCGCCCGCGGATGCACGAGCGGTCAGGCGCTGACAGGCGGGGCTCTGCTGAATGTCGGGAGCTGGGCCTTTATGATGGCGGTCTTTGCAGGAGCGTATGCACTGGCGTACTTCGTAAGGAGGCAATGGCAATGAACGCACCTTTCTTCAAGTTTGGACTCTTCGGCGACGATGTAAGCCTCGTTGTCGCTTTCGTCATAGGAATCGGATTCGGATTCTTCCTCGAGCGGGCAGGATTCGGCAGCGCACGCAAACTGGCGGCCCAATTCTATCTGGGTGATCTGACGGTCTTTAAGGTGATGTTCACCGCGATCATCACCGCAATGATCGGTCTCTATTATCTCTCAGTCATCGGCCTCGTCGATCTTTCTCTCGTGTATATCAGTCCCACATACATCATCCCGCAGACAATAGGCGGACTTATCCTCGGCCTTGGATTTGTGATTGGCGGATATTGCCCGGGGACCTCCTGTGTGGCAGCTGCGACGGGACGAACGGACGGCATCGTGTTTCTCCTCGGCGTTGTCGCAGGCATCTTCGTGTTTGGCGAATCCTTCAACCTGATCAAGGAATTCTATTCTTCATCAGATCTGGGCCAGCTCACGTTTCCCCAGCTTCTCGGTCTGCCTTACGGGCTCCTCGTGTTTGCGGTCGTTCTGATGGCCCTTGGGGGGTTTGCAGGTGCTCACTGGCTTGAAAAGAAATTCGGGCCCAAAGGAATATGGAGCAACTCATGAAATTCTCAATCAGCAATTGGAGTGCAAATCAGAAGCTTGCGGCAATCGTTGGAATTCTGGGATTCTTTGCTCTTTTTGCAGGTGATCCGTACCAGGGGTCAACAGCGACAATTGACACGAGGGAACTTGGGGTTCTGGTGCAAAAAGAAGTCGATCATGTTTCACCGGTCGAGCTGGCAGAGTGGATTATTCAGGGGAGATCGGATTTTCGACTCCTCGATCTGCGGGCCAGCGAAGAGTATGCCGCTTATCACATCCCTACGGCGGAAAACGTCTCTCTCGCCGGTCTTAGTGAATACCCGGTTGAGCGGAACGAGAAGATTATTCTCTACTCGGATGGAGGAATTCATTCGGCTCAGGCATGGTTTTTTCTCAAGGCAGAGAAGTATCCGGGTGTCTATATTCTCAGTGGGGGTCTTGAGGAATGGAAGGATGCCGTCCTCTTCCCATCGTTAGCCGAGAACGCGGGGCCAGCAGAGAGAGCAGCATTTGAAAAAATGAACGAAGTCAGTAAGTTTTTTGGGGGAACAGCGCAAACAGGATCATCTCAGGAAAAAATCTCTCCGCAGGTTGCCATGCCAAAGCTGGACATGCCTTCCACGACAGCCGCCCCCGGCATGGCGAAGAAAAAGAAAAAAGAAGGATGCTAAGCCTCCAATCCGGAGTCCGAAATCCGACCGAGGATCGCAGAGAGGAATTCGGACTTCAGCCTCTTGGACTCCCTCGTCCTCAATCGGAAGTCCGACATCAAGCCGGGTGAACGCGGATGTCGGACTTCTGGCGTGTAGGGGCTTGATTTGTATAGCCAGTCTGCTGTATCTTTGGCTGACCAACCTTGGGGGGAACCATGCGAACGCGTTCTATCGAGATCCTTCCGGATCATTTCTATCACATTTACAATCGCGGGAACAATAAGCAGAAAATATTCCGACGACGGTGGGATTTTCAGTTCTTCCTGAAGAAGATGTATCATTATTTCTCGAAGGCCAGAATCGATGTCATCGCATACTGCCTCATGCCGAACCACTTTCACCTCCTTATCCATATCACACAAGAGATCGATTTTCACAATGTTATGAAGTCTTTCTCAACCTCGTATGTTCGATCGTTTCATTTGTGGCACAAGACGAGCGGACATCTCTATGAAGACGACTATCAGGCTAAGTGCATAGAGAACGATGGGTATTTGATTCAGGTGATTCCATATCTGCATCTAAATCCCGTCATGGCAGGGATTGTCCATCAGCCGGAACTGTGGAACTATTCCGACTGCCGGGCGTGGTGCTTTGAGGAGGATGGGTTTCGCTTTGAGAGCCTAAGGCAAGAACTTTATGGAAGCCCCAAGGACTATCGTGAATACTTAAGAGAATATGCCTCGAGGAGACATGAAATCGCGGCAATCGAGAGGATGCTTCTACGGTACAAATAAGCCACCTCATTCGAAGTCCGAAATCCGACGAGGATCGCGAGAGGAGAATTCGGACTTCAGCCTATCGGGCTTATCCGTCCTCCATCGGAAGTCCGACATCAAGCAAGGTGAACCGAACGCGGATGTCGGACTTCAGGCCAGGTGAACTGAATTCGGATGTCGGACTTCTGGCTCTTTGTATGCCGGGCTTCCGCCCTGGGGTTGAATCCTTTTCCCCTTTCCCGCATCAAACAACCAAACACGAAGGACCTCTACCTTGATGCCATCGCAATGGTTTTTGCTGATTCTAACCGGAATTGTCCTGTTCTTCTATATCCGAAAATTCCTTATTTCACAAGGACTACGACATTATTCGCCGGCCGACCTCGCAGAACGAGTCGACACGGACCGGAACCTGGTGCTGCTCGACGTGCGCTCCAACAGCGAACGCCGGCATTCTCATATCGAGGGATCGCTTCATATTCCACTTCATCAGCTTGCCAGCCGATCGACCGAGCTGTCGAAGTATCGCGAAAAAGAAATTGTCTGCTACTGCCAGACGGGGAGCAGAAGCGTAACGGCAGCGTCGAGGCTGAACAAACTCGGATTCAAGGCGGCAAACCTCAAAGGCGGTATTGCAGAATGGAACTTTCAAAACAGAATATGATTGTAATGCTGAAGAGGATTGGACCCGCTCTCGCCGGAGCGATAGGCGGATACGTCTATTACTACTGGATCGGTTGCGTCTCGGGAACCTGCCCCATTACCAGCAACCCCTGGGCGAGCACTGGATACGGCATGATGCTGGGACTCTTGTTGACCCCGAGTTTGTCGGAATTGCTGCAAAAGAAGAAAGAAAAGGA
>DATDRF010000088.1:0-2607 GCA_035291905.1 Bacteroidota bacterium | reverse complement strand
GCGACTCGCGATACGAGAAAGGCATGCTAAGGCCGCCAAGGTCGTCCCATTGAAGTATGACTACCTTGCCATCAAACCGCTGTTTGTATGGCCCAAGGGCCGCGATTTTTTCAGTCTTGCCCCAGCCTACGCCGATATACTCGAACTTCGGCTTTTCTGAACGACGTGTGCCGGTAAAATCCATGCCATATCCTGCGAGGAGGTTGATATGATAGTTGGGCCACGAGAGACTCCCTACATTCAGCAGTCCCTTCTCATCAAGAGAAGCCCTAAGCTTGCCAAAAACAAGATTGTCGCCATCCAATGAGACGGGCAGATTTCGAGGAAGGCCGTAATAAAGCCGGAGAATTTCAAATGTCACATCGTGGGCGTTCTTCCACAATTGATAGTTACCGGCCGGAAAAGGATTAACTTTATGGATGAATGACAGATGGAAGGGGTGGCGCTTATAGATATCCAGCGACAAGCGACCGGTGTGAATGCCCGATTCTTCGCGGGCCTGCGCGAGATGGTAGTCCGATTCGTTGCGGACACCAAAAACCACGATTCCGGATTTGTGAATTTCCTGAACAAGTTTCTTTGATTCTTCTGAGAAGATATTTGGAAGCGGAATTAGAACCGCCTTTGCTCCCACCTGTTTGAGGTCCCTGGCAATTTTCGCACAATTTTGCAGGTAGTTTCTCTGATTATTGTCTCTTGAATAATAGTTGAAAAGAACCACCGGAGACTCGCCGGTCGATTTCTCGATCCCCCTCCAGGGGAGGGGCATCTGATTAAATCGATACTCCTCATCTCTTAACAAGTCGAGGTTCCAGGCAAAGACCACTAAGAGAATCATGATGACTCCCCAGAAGAGGAACTGGAAATTCAATCTCGAGAAGAGAAGGCGCAGATTCGATATGAAATTCTCGACGGATCCCTGAATAAACGGTATGCGTCCGTTCCTGTAGAGTTCACGAACTGGATGCAGCAGAGCAGACAGAAGGAGGGCCGCTACAAAAACGATGCTGGCGGGATAGAAAAATGTATTGACGAACCGGATCGAGAAGACACCCCATCGAAAATATTCCCATTTCAGTGCTGCGATAAGCAGTGCAAAAATCACTGCAAGCATCACACGGGCGGCAACGGTGACAGCAAGCTTCTTCATGTGTCCTCCTAGAACGGATTTGGCGGCAAGGCCGGCTGGCCAAATTCAACACTGGTCCGATCAGAGATCTGATAATACTGACCGGTTGATGAGAATTGCGTTATTCCAAGAAAGAGGAAGAGTGCGGCGAGCAGAGCAACAAGGGGAAGGGTGAAGGCCGTCGTGAGCCTGCTCGGTTGAGCCTGCAGCTGGTTTTGCGCCTCCATCAGCATCTCATCATGAATCTTCGACCTGAGCTCCAATGTCGATCGCAAGAACAATCGGCATTCCGCGCACGAGCTGAGGTGCTTGAAGAGAATCCCTGAATCCTTATCCCCAAGCTCCCCGTCAATGTACTGGCTCACCTGCTCCTGGTATTCATCGCACGTCATGACTGTTCTCCAAAATATGGTTTCAATTTCTTTACCAGCGCCTTTCGCGCCTTGAAGAGCCGCGCCTTCACGGCGCTTTCCGTATCCCCAATGACCCTGGCGATCTCAGCATACGGCATCTGTTCGTATTCCCTCAGAAGTATCACTTCTCTGTAATCAGGTTTCAGCTGCGCGATCATACTCTGAACGATCTCGACCGTCTCTTTCCCCACAACTTCATCGATGGGTGTTTCGGATTCCCAAACATCCTCGTCACTTACATCTCCATTGCTGCGAGATTTTCGCAGATGCCCGTATACCTCGTTTCGCGTAATCGTCAGGAGCCAGGCAAGAAGCGAAGAACTTTGAAGCAGGTTCTGAATCGCACTCCGCGCCTTCAGAAACGTCTCTTGAACAATGTCCTCTGCCAGATCAGCATCCCGGAGAAGCTTGAGGGCAAACCGATACACTCGCGGTCTGTACCGGAAGTACAGTTCGCCGAATGCCTCTGCGTCCCCGGCCTTCAGCCGGATCACGAGCCGTTCATCCAATGATGGCTGCAACGCATTCCTTCGGTCTTGATGAGCTGGCCTGCCCCCTGTCGCTCTCTCTTAAGGAAGATGCAAAATCACCCTATAAGTTTCCCTTTTCAGTTGAATTGTCGATTTTCACTCTCAGTGGACGACTATTGTTAGAAGGTGGCTGTGTGCGCGGATCAACCCACTTTCTCGCTGTTCACCGAGAAAAACGGCCTGTTCGTCGAAAATAAGCGGAATCCCCGCAACCTTATCGCCAATTTCACCGTGAAAGGAACTAAGAATCGCGTAAGTGGCGTTTTTTTAGTACGTTTCATTTTCCCTAAAACGCCCAACAAACCGGGATAATTTTCAATCGGTCGTCTTCTACTTTTTCACTTTTGCTTTTTTCATTGTCTTATGACTCAAAACGAAACCGCAGACCTTAGCTCTCTGCGCATTCAACGAAACGTTGATCCTTCATTTTCCGGAGCGCCAAAGTCGAAACTCACCCTCCGCATCGGTGTGACCCTCTTTCTTGCTGCCGTTGCCGTTGTGGGATACCTCCTCATCGCGAATGCTGTTGCACCCG
>DATDRF010000087.1:0-7579 GCA_035291905.1 Bacteroidota bacterium | reverse complement strand
AGAAATGTACGAAAAGCGCTATTGTTCCTGAGAGCCCGAATTCGCAGTTTCCTACATGGGCCTGCTGACGAACGAAAATCCTCCCTTCCAACCTTCGGCGCAAGAGCTTCAAAGCGAGAAGGTGATGCAACTCCTCAAGCCGCCCGTCCTCCCCTACATTCGGGAATTACGAAAACTCGTCAATGAGGACCCGCAATATCTCGTGTTTCATTCAACGAGCGTGACGTTGCGCGTCAAAAGCCTGTTGGCTCAACAGAAAGAGAGCGAACGGTGGAGCGAGTCTGAGCGGGAGGAGCTGATCTGGATCAAAGAGGCAATGGTGAGGTTGCGGAGCTTCGAGAAGTAGCAGTACGTCGGTGTACCCAGCGCCGGAATCTGATTTCCGGCACCGGGGGGAATCGAAGGAACCAGGAAAAGCCCGACTCAAAGGTCGGGCTTGTTGTTTTCGGGTAATCGTGCATGTTCAAAGTTCTTTGCGCTCTTTGCCTGCCCGTCGAAGTCGCTCCTCAGACGCAGGCGGGTGCAAAGGACGCAGAGAAGAACTAAAATCCGGGCGCCTGTCTTAACCCGTCCTCATCAGCCACGCGTCCATTGGATCATCCCTTCCGCCAGGCGCGGAAATGTCTTCAGCAGCAGCCCGCCCAGATTTCCGCCAACTGAGCTCATCGCAAAAGTTTGCAGGTAGGACGCGACAGCGAGGCGTTTTCTGAACCGATGCCTCCATTCCCCGGTGTATAATGCTTCCGTCTCCCGCCTGCCGAGGGAATCACGTTTCGCCGTTATCAGCACACGCGCAAGCAATTGCCCGCTTTCGATCGCCATGCCGATCCCGTCCCCCGCAAGCGGGGCGATCACCGCTGCAGCATCGCCGACCATGTAAATTCCATTCTCAACGACATTCCTCTTCCCAAAGAAGATGTTTCCCGCTCCGTATGGAGAAAGCTCCGGCAGCCCGGAAGGAAGATCGGCCCGAAACAGAGCCCGGAACTTCCTGTTCTTCTGTAAGAGGGCCGATAGCGCTTCTCTGGGGTGAAGTCTCCGGCTGGAGGCCAGGAAACAAAGCGTCGCCTCATTCTCATTCACCCGATTGACGCCGCAATAGATCCCCTCCGCCGCGAAGAGCTGAATAGAACCATTGGGGAACTCACTAAAAACACCCCTTGGGAGATGATACTTCACTCCGCTCATGCCGGAACGATGAGAGACAAAACTTCTCTCCAGCGATTTGTCGAGCGGACTCTGCCTCCCATAAGCCGCAACTACGGTTCCTGCGGAGAGGAACCGCGAACCCTTCGGCGTCTTGAGTCCGACCTCATACCCTTCCTGATCCCGATGAATCGATGTGACCTCTGCGGGCTGGACGATCGCCGCACCGCCGGACTCTGCCCGTCGCAGGAGCATTTGATCAAGCAGCGACCGCTTGACGGACCATGCCTCGAAGCCGAGCGGTTGGACGGTTTCGACGCCGTTTTCGGAAAAGAATGCGAACGTGGTTATTCGGTTGGGACGGAGCGAGAGAAACTCATCCTCAAGGCCGAACTCCCTTATTGCACCGATTACTTCGTGTGAGAGGAATTCGCCGCAAAGGACCTCACGCGGAAAGGATTTCTTTTCAACGATGGCCACGTTCATACCGCCGGCTGCAAGCCCGATCGCCGCGCTTGAGCCGGAAGGTCCCCCGCCGATGATGATGACATCAAAGTACGTCGAAATGGATCTCTCCTCAAACAAAGGGCGGCATATTTCTCCCTTTCAGGGAGAGCTGTTGCCGCCGCGATGACACCCGAGGGCTTCGCCCCCGGCAGAGTTATCATTCCCCTTTGGGGAATAGCTGACCCCGAAGGCCTGCCCTCCTCTGGGAATCTGAAGAGGCAAGCGGGGGGTCATATATCTCAAGTCGGGCTAACCTGTCCGCCTTCTTCTTGGCGGACGGCCTCGACCTTTGGTTCGAGTCATTGCTGCCGCGATGACACCCGAGGGCTTCGCCCCCGGCAGAGTTATCATTCCCCTTCGGGGAATAACTGACCCCAACGGGGTCAGATATCTCAGGTCGGGCCAACAGCCCGACCTTTGCATCCCAGAGAGAATTTGGGAACCCTGTAAGGGTGACATAGTTCTCCCCTTCAGGGAGAGTCATTGCTGCCGCGATGACACCCGAGGGCTTCGCCCCCGGCAGAGTTATCATTCCCCTTTGGGGAATAGCTGACCCACAAGGCCTGCCCTCCTCTGGGAATCTGAAGAGGCAGGCGGGGGTCAGATATCTCAAGTCGGGCTAACAGCCCGACCTTTGCATCCCGGAGAGTATTCGGGAACCCTGTAAGGGTGACATATTTCTTTTCTTTATCACCCACCACTAGTGCCAAATAACAATGAGCCATCGAAAGGCCCACCTCCGCTGCAAAGAATAGTCTGTAAACCCGCATTCTGCCAAAAGGGTCTTCAGTTCATTCCTTGAAAACCCCCTGAGCACCGAAAGAGGTCCATCGTGCTTCACCATGGGGCTCTTCGAAAAAAGGAGCGTAAGGACTTTGATTCCCGCGTAGGCAAAGATCGAACGGCGCAGATCATTGATAATGATCCCGCGGCGTGATATTCGCAAACATGAAGAAAGCACATGTCGGATTTCCTCTTCGCGCAAATGATGAAGGAATAACGAAGCATGAACGACATCGAACGAGCGTTCCCTGAACGAGAGATGCAGTGCGTCTCCGCAAATGACGGAATACGGCACGCGCTCCTTCAGGTATTTGCACACACGCGGGTTACGATCAAGAACCGTGATGGTCAGAGGTTGAACGGAGCCATCAAACACATCCGCTCCGCCGGCGCCCAGATCCAACACGCTCAAGGGGTGATTCAAGGCGAGTTTCTTTTGCAGGATCCGGATGCCCTTTTGAGTAGCCGACTTTCCGCCGAGAAACATGTTCACCTGCTTCAACTCCCCGAGCGCCTGGTCCATCCGCTCATCCTGAATGGAGAGGTCATCCATGATTTCGGGATCGTAGCGGCGTCTCAGCATGCTTTCAGGAGGGCAGTTTCCATCGTAAGCCCGGGACCGAAGGCAACGGCACAGATAAGGTCATCCTTCTTCAAGGTCGAAGTCTTCAGGATTTCTTTCAGGACGAAGAGAATGGAGGCCGAGGAGAGATTTCCGTAGTTCTGGAGAACCGTCCGCGACGGAAGCATCTGCTCGTCGCTGAGCTTCATTCCATTCTGGAGCGCATCGAGAATCGCCCGGCCGCCGGGATGAAGGGCCCAATGAACAATTTCCTCGGGGCGAATATTCTGGCCGGCCAGAATCTCCTTCAGCTTCGGCACCGCCCCGTTGAGGATGATCTTTGGAAGGTCGGAAGAGAGGATCATTTCAAACCCGAAGTTCCCGATCTTCCACCCCATGTATTCGGAAGATTGCCGAAAGAGGTACGATGAGGTCGACACGATCTGCAAGCCGCTTTCGGTCGTATCGTTGGCGAAAAGCGCAGCGGCGCATCCGTCGGCAAAGATCATGTTCGCAAGAATATTGTCGCGGGTCGGCTCCGTCTGGAGATGCAGACTGCACAATTCGACGCTGACAAGAAGGGTCTTACCCTTTGTCTCCCTCGCGGAGGTCATTGACTCCAGCACCGAATTGAACCCGATGAGCGAGGCGGCGCATCCCATGAAGCCGATATTCGTTCGCTTCACCGTCGGGGGGATCTGAAAGCGTTCGATAAGGGAATAATCAAGCCCCGGCGCAAAGAATCCGGTGCAGGAGACCGTGATAAGGCGTTCGATTTGACCCGGATCCGTGCCGGTACTCTTCAGGATTTTTTCAACTGCATCGGCGGCAAGGGTTTTGGACCACCGTTCATATTCATCCATCCTGGTTTTTGTATCGGGGACAAGGTAGCCGCTCCCGTTGGAGTAGAACTTTTTTTCGGCCAGTTGGTCGCCATCGGGAATCACCAGAAAGCGCTGGGCGATCCCCGAATGATGGGCCGCCATATCGATCATTCGGCCGACCACGGGAGAGACGGCCATACGTTTCTTCAATTCCGCCGCCGCGACGGCCTGGTCAACCTTGTACGGAGGCGAAGCGGTTGTTATATCGATCAGCATTTGATCCTTTTTCTTTGGCTACAGTCCTAACGAAGGAGCGGAAGGGATAGTTTCCCGGCATTATGAATCAAGCGCCGGCGGACACGCGGCCGGCATCAATCCCCGTCGGGTCTTGCGCCCAAAGGGAGTGTTTTGTATATTGTTTCGCAATTCCTAAACTGTGAAACCCATCAGACCCGCCTGACCCATGAACAACGAAATCTTTCGTTTGCATGCCGATGTCTGTAAGACTCTTTCTCATGCCAAACGCCTTGAAATTCTGAGTATTCTCAGAGATGGTGAAGTGAGCGCCGGTGAGATCGTAAGATTGATGCGAATTTCCAAAGCAAATGTATCACAGCATCTCTCGATCATGAGAAAGGCCGGAATTTTGATTACGCGTCGCGAAGGTGCCAACGTCTATTACCGTATTTCCAACGGCAAAGTCACAAAGGCTTGTGATCTCATGAGGGAAGTGCTGATTGAGCACCATTCGCAAAAGAATAAGATTCTCAAGAACATTCTCTAGCAAGGGGAAATATATGCGGACACTGAAGGATCGATCTACGGTCACGATGGTCAGCACCGGCATACTAACCTTTTATTTCGGCGGATGCATGATGACGGGGATGATGGGGCATGATACGATGCGAGAAGGGACACAGGCGAATGTTGCAACCACCAAAGTCATCAAGGAATCCGCCGATCATAATCTGACCCTCTCTGCTGAGTTCTCTCCTGCAAAGGTCAGTGCACCGGTCCGGTTTGTAGTACGCCTGACCGAAACCTCGAATGGGAGCCCTGTGCGCGGCGCGCGACTTCGGTTCTACTCTGCGTTTGCCGACTCCGGCAATCAGCTCTATGCTTGTCCCATGCACCCTGAAGTGGTTGCAGACAAACCTGGCACCTGTTCAATATGCGGAATGGAGCTCAAGCGGCAGCAACGGCCGGAGAAACCAGCGAACCTGACGACCGTGAGCCAGGAGAACGATTCGTTGACGATGGAAGAGACCGGCACGACAGGGGAATATTCATCAGTACTCACCTATTCTCTGGAAGGATCTTATGCCGTCTCAGTTTCTCTGATGGGCATTGGTGACCGCATCCTGGATCCACCCATCGTACTGACCTCGACACAGGAAATACTGGCCGATCATGGAAGTCACGCCAACGGGATGGGCATGAATACCACAACGATGATTGTGCTCGGCGCCGTTGCAATGGGGCTGATGATGATATTCTCGTGGAGCAGATGGTTTTAGAAGGAACTCGCTCCGGGCTCGGTCGCACATTCCGGCCAGGCAGTTGTCTCAAACAGATGAACTACTCAAAAAGATCGCTGAAGGCGGGAACGATATGACAAAGAACAAAACCATAGTGGTTTTGGGTGGCGGGGTCGGTGGACTCGTCGCCACAAATGAACTGCGGCGAAAGCTGCCTTCCCATCACCGCGTAATCCTGATTGAGAAAAATCCGGTACACGCATTTGCACCATCGTTTCTGTGGTTGATGACAGGTGACCGCAAGCCGGACAAGATAGCCAAACCCCTTCAGCGTTTAGTTCGACCAGGCGTAGAAATACTCCAGTCCGCTGCAATCAAGATCGACCTTGAGAATCGGTCTGTTACTACATCAACGCAAACGGTCATGTATGACTATTTGATTGTCGCGGTCGGAGCGGAACTCGCCCCTCAAACCGTGCCCGGCCTTGTGGAGAGCGCCCACTCGTTTTATTCTTTTGACGAAACGCAGAAGCTCCGAACCGCGCTGGCAGGGTTCAGCGAAGGGAGAATTGCAGTGGTTGTTTGTTCATTGCCGTACAAATGTCCCGGTGCACCGCATGAAGGCGCTATGTTGATCGCAGACTATTTCCGCCAGCGACGCTTGCAGGACAAAGTAGAGATACATCTCTATACGCCTGAACCCCAGCCAATGCCCGTTGCCGGGCCACAGTTGGGCGATTCGGTCAAACAGATGCTCGCTTCAAAAGGTGTTTCCTTTCACCCGCTCCACAAGCTTCTTTCTGTCGATTCACGGGCTCGCACGCTCAAGTTTGACGAAAAAGAGCCTGTCGGTTTCGATCTGCTTGTTGCCATCCCTCCGCACCGGTCAGCGGGCGTTGTTCGGGAAGCAGGACTGACCAATGACGCCGGCTGGATCCCGGTTGACCGGTCGACACTGAAAACGAAGCACGAGAACGTTTATGCAATCGGAGATACAACAGCCATAAGCATTCCCGGACGATGGAAGCCGGACGTTCCGATGATGCTTCCCAAGGCCGGAGTCTTCGCTCATGTTCAGGCGGAGGTTGTCGCCGAACGCATTGCGGATGAAATCAAAGGCCGCCCACCCGAAGCTCAATTCGGCGGAGCAGGCTACTGCATGCTTGAAGCCGGCGAAGGGCTTGCAGGCTTTGCCTATGGCGATTTCTTCGGCGAGCCCTCTCCACGGCTCGAGCTGCGTAATGTTGGAAGAGCGTGGCACCTTGGAAAGGTTCTCTTCGAGAAGTGGTGGCTCTCTCCGTATGGACTGAAGAAACAAATCCTCCGCGCCGCCCTGACACTTGGCGCAAAGGTTCTTAAGATACCCATGAGCATCTGAAATGTACCCGCGTTCTTCACCTTTGAAGGAATAGTCGCATGAACATTCTTATTCTCGTTAATGATGCTCCATATGGAACCGAGAAAGCTTACAATGGATTACGTCTGGCAATGGCCCTTCAAAAGGAGCATCCCGATGTGCAGGTCAATATGTTCTTGATGGCGGACGCGGTGGGCTGCGCTCTGCCAAATCAAAGCACCCCGCAAGGGTATTATAATATCGAGCGAATGATGAAATCAGTTCTCGCCAAAGGGGCAAAGATCAAAGCGTGTGGCACTTGCGCCGATGCCCGGGGTATCAAGAATCTCCAACTCATCGAGGGTGCAGAGATCAGCAATATGGGGGAACTGGCTCAATGGACTGTGAATGCCGACAAGGTGTTCACATTCTGAGTAGACGCTGACATTCTGGTGATTCCGTGTTCTTGAAGCTGAGGGTGCAACATTCATTATTGCTGTGATGGGGTCAGGAGGGGGTCGTACATATCAGATAAGAAAAAGCCCAAAGCAACCTAGCCTTGGGCTTTCGTTTTTGTCAAGCATCCCAATAATCAGGTAGTGTCTCGATTTCAAATATAGACTACAACGCAGAGTCGCACCCGCCCGACCGAACACGAACCGACCTCGTAACGGTCGTTCGGGCGGGAAGGACGCAGACCTGCCTGCCGAAGTGATTCATTCACCATTTCAACATAGCGGAATGGTCGGCACGCAGGCAGGGGTTCGCAGAGAAAAGCAGAAATTCGGAGTCTCCTCTGCGATTCTTTGCCTGCCCCGTTCTTTCTACGGGGCGACCTCTGCGCCTGCCTGCCGAAGTGAACACTCATCGGGAATTTCGACTTGGGATCGTCGGCACGCAGGCAGGTCTCTGCGTTAGAAACTACAACCAAATTGAGACACTA
>DATDRF010000086.1:0-3353 GCA_035291905.1 Bacteroidota bacterium | reverse complement strand
ACAGGTCATCATTGCCAAGTTCGTGGGTTCCTGGCTGGGGTTGGTCATTCCCTTGTCGCTGCCGGTTGTTCTGAGCATCGTTCTTCTCTTTGTTTTTCGGGTCCCCATGGAGGCAGAACACTGGATTCGCCTGGCGCTCCTGATGGGAGCAACGATCCTCCTGTTTACCTTCTTTGTAGCGTTCGGCATTCTCGTTTCGACCCTTACCAGGCGCTCGAACGTTTCGTTCCTTATTTGTCTGGTCGGATGGATCGCGGCGGTGCTCATTATTCCGAGGTTCGGCATCATGCTGGCAGGCCAGCTCGTCGCCGTTCCTACGGTCTCCGAGATCGAGAGCCAGCAGGATACGTTTGCGAAGAATGCCTGGGACGGTCATATGAAAACAATGTCGGAAAAATGGAGGAAGCGGAGCGAATCCATGGAAGGCTTAAGCGAAAAGGATCGTAAGGCAAAGCGTGAAGAAATGGAATGGACATGGGCAGAGGAAGATCGAAATGACAGGAACAGGCTGCAGAACGAAATAGACGAAAACGCCAGGCGCCTCACGGAAGATCTTCGGAACAGAAAGTTCAGCCAAGAGAGGCTTGCTTTTGCCCTGTCGCGGTTCTCGCCTGTTTCCGCCTATCAATTGGCTGCAATGTCCCTGGGATGGACTGATATCGACCTCAAAACACGCTATGAGGATGATCTGACGGCTTTTCGTACCGTGTTCAATCAGTATAAAGAGCAGAAGCAGAAGGAAAGCGGCGCGATGGGCGGGATTCGTATTTCCGTGGACAGCAAGACGGGGGTGAAGATCGACGCGGGAAGAGAAATCGCGCTTGATCTGACCGGGGTTCCGCAGTACACCTACGTACGTCCCGCTCTCAGTGAATCCATAGCTCCTGTTATCATTGACTTCGGCCTCATGGCGCTCTATTCGCTTCTCGCGTTTGCAGGGGCGTTTGTCATGTTTCTGAGATACGACGTAAGGTACGCGAATTAGGCCGTCTGACGTACAGCCGAAATGAAAATCCCGCCTGCTCATCGCCCAGGCGGGACTGCTTTTCAGATCTTCAATCTACAATCTCAAATCTGCAATGTTTAGTGCGCCAGAAGGGAGTCCCCGCCCGAACGACCGAGTAGAGGTCCGATATCGTTCGGTCGGGCGGGGAACCCCTACCGAAGTTTCAGAGTTTTCTTCATGAATCTCCTGCCGGCCGCGGTCTTAAGATACTTCTCTCTTTCCCGGGCTTCATGAAGTGGCAACGGGCCTTCAATATATACAAGCTCAAATGGCCTGTGAAGTCGAGTCGAGCGTACTTTCCCCTCGTTGTGCTGGCTGATTCTGACCAGAACATTCCTCGAAAGGCCATGATAGTACCATTCTCGGCGAGTACTGCGAATGACATACACGAAGTACAAGGATCCCCCCCCAGAAGTGGTGCGCCAGAAGGGAGTCGAACCCCTAACCCTCAGCTCCGTAGGCTGATGCTCTATCCAATTGAGCTACTGGCGCTTGGAAATTTCTGATTTTAGATTTTCGATTGCGGAATAATAAGATAAGCAAGATTCGCCGCGAAATCAAACATTTGTTGGACGGGACGCTGTCCCATCCGATTCGGTCGGATCAGACCAACATAGTCAGATCACTCCCTCCTTCAAGTAGGTCCACCTCCAGTCTCTCCAATCCTTGACAAGACCTGCTTTGACCGGATTGTTCAAAACGTACCAGATAGCATTCTCAAGTTCGTTTTCACGAACAACATGATCGCAAGATTCATCTTGCCAGAATGCACCTTCTCGTCTCAAAAGCTTGTTTGCCCTTAGTCCTGTGAATTTCTTGAGAGAGCCAAGTATGTCGGTAACAGTGTTGGACGGGACGCTGTCCCGTCCGGTCTTGGATGTTTTTTCAAAACCCGACTTGATACCAAATCCTTCGATAGAAAACACCATGTGAACGTGATTCGCCATAATGCAATACGCAAGCAGATCATACACCTTCTGATCCCGATAGTGTATGGCCTCACTCAACAGCTCAGCGATCTTCTCCTGCTTGAGCCAAGTTGGCCCAAAGGAGTATCCGTCCAGAAGTTCATCAAACCTGCGGAAATACTGTTCCTGCTTCAGTAGCCTCTTGCTTTTCGTGCCCTCCGTAGATGAAGTATTTGTTCTCATTAGTTGATGATATCGCAGGCGTTCTTCACTCAAGCGTTGAATCGCCTCAAAGGGAAGCGTGCCTGCGAGCCTAAACATCACTGAGAAGGTTGAATCAGGTGGTTGGTAGTGCGGAAGGTGCCGCTGATAGAAAAACCCCCGGTCAGTGCCAGTCATTGTTCCCCCCATGCAATACGAAACCCCTCCGTCAGATGTGGTCGGGTCGGCGACCCGACCTACAACATTGTGAATATATCTGTAAAACGGAACGTTGTTCCGTCCGATACGGTTGAGCGACCCGACCTACAACACTGTGGACATATTTGTAGGACGGGACGCTGTCCCGTCCGATGCGGTAAGGCGATGTATCCTACTCCACAGCCTCTTCAACCTTCCCTTTCCACCATGTGTGATCGGAAAATTCCAAATAATGGATTTCGATTCTTGCCCTCTTTGTCTTCGGATGATTACGAAGTGCAAGAGTTGTCGTGAAATCCTCTCCCGGTCCTATCGGAATCCTCGAGCTTGCATCGAAAACATGATTTCTCCCTTTTGTTCCGGAAATCGGCTGCCCCTTTTCGTTGAAGCAATAGATCTTTGTCTTCACGAGAGATATCTTCTTCCCCGAGAGGTTCAGAATTGTAAGACTGACCTGGGGAACCCCTTTTGCTGCCGGTTCCATTGATGCCGAAAGAACTGCAAACGGAATCCGGTCGAGTTCCGATTTCTTTTTCTTCCCTGCTGCTATGTCGGCTTTCAGCTTCTCTCTCTTTGCCAACGTCTCTTTCTTCATCAGCTCAACCTTCAATGCTTCCCGGTCAATGTACCGGTCGGTCACATCCCGACCCGTCTTCATGTGCACAATTCGATCGATCGAAGCATTGTCGATGGAGAGCGTATCCCCTTGGGCCGAGACAGCCCTGGTAAACATGATCTCCCCCAGGAGGAGTTTGCATGTGAGGGAATCACCGTCATCCAGGAAAACAATATGATCCGGCTCGGGGCCGCTCGGCGGAGGGGGCGTGCAGCCTAGCACGAACGTCAGCAGCATGCTGAACAGAAGAATGGTGTTTTTCGTCATGAAGAATTTGATTGGTGAATGGGAAGTGATCAATCGGCGCCAGGGGAAGAACCAAATCATCAAATCTGCAATCTAAAATCTACAATGTTTCGTAGCCCTAACGGCTTGCCCGCCTGTTTTATGGCGGGGAATCTCG
>DATDRF010000085.1:0-3106 GCA_035291905.1 Bacteroidota bacterium | reverse complement strand
CCCTTTCCCGCGCTCGTGAACGAAATGGACCAGGCAATCGTCAATTTGCGTCTTGTAGTGTTTGAAGGAGTTGAGCGAGGAGACCTGTCTTTCCCAATCGAACTCCTTCTCCCAATAGGAACACAACTCCTTCAGATACATCAGGTGGGTCCCGTATTCCCATCCTGTCCCCGGAACCTGGTCGGGCCAACGTGTACCTTGCAGTCTCTTTCTCAGGTCGTCGACTGCCGATTGAGAAAACGGTATTGCGAATGGTTCCATTGATCTCTCGCTATGCCGGGGCTTTCTTGGAAAGCACAAGAACCATCGATCCGGAGAGCAGAGTGGAAATCGATGCCCCCGTCGTCAATCCCATATCGCCAAGCCATATTCCGATTCCGACATCCTGGACGTTCATAAGACAATAGGCGATCAATGAGAGTCTCAGCCAATCGGCCCTCTTCCTGAGAAGAGAAAAACCGATGATGAATGCGATTGCTATTTGTCGCGCTGCCCACATGTTTGCCAAATACCTGCTCCCGACCAATGAAAAATCGACGTTCTCGATAAACGTTCCGGGAGAGAGATACAACGAGGCCCCGACGAAAAGGCCCATCAAGGAAATAATGCCGCTGACAATGGTTACCCATTTTGGAATTGACATTTCTATTCGCTCCTCCTTCGTGAGGCAAGTACCAATGTGTTGTCCGACGGATCAGAAAAGAAGGCCATCCATTCTTCCTCTCCCGGTTTGCCAAATGTCCCTTTGTCGTCTTTGTGGATTAGATGAGGACCGGTTTTGAACTGAATCCCTTTTGACTGCAGTTCTACGTGTGCGGATTCAATGTCGTCGACAGTGAAATAGATGGTGGCCTTTGGTCCGGCCTTTTCGAGGAGTATTCTTGTGCCGGAGAAGTCGAAGAATACGAGGCCGGGGGGATCGAACGTCGCAATGTGCCGTGCTCCAAGTTTGTCTCGATAAAAGGCGGTTGCCTCATCGAGATCCCGGGCGTGAACGGCGATCTGGTGGATGCGGCTCAGTTTCATGGCAGCTCCTTGAAGGTCGGCGCAAAAAAACAAAAATATGACCCATCTCTCAGAATTCCAACTCAATGCCATCCGTTGAAAACGGACGGCTCAAAGAACGCGTTTATGCATAATCCCGCAAAGCGGGATTGTGCTTCTCTGAGATTCCATAAGCCGTCGGATTTATCCGATGGCGAGATCCTGCTGCCAGCTCTTAGTAGCCGGAGAACGCCGCATCGAATCGTTTTCTGTTTGCTCCCGTCAAATATTTCTTCGCAAGCCGAATCACCGACTCCAGTCCCTCATCAATCCATGGGACAAGATTCTTATCATTTCCCTTTGCCTCCAGGGCGAGCCAAAGCCCCACAGGAAGCGCTCCCCATTTCTTATTGACTGGTCCCCGCGAAAGCCCGTTATGGAGTCTCGTCTTCTCTTCTTCTGTGAATATTGCTTTCGATTCGATTGCCGTGAGTCGTTCAACAAAGAGAGGGCACAGCTCTTCAAGCGCCGTCTTGCTGATCTCCGGAGGAGCTCCGTTTACGGGAAGCCATTTCGACGAGAGGGATCGATACATGCCGATTCCCTCGTAGAGACATTCCCACAAGATGCTGTCCCGGAACGACGTCAGCTTGAGATTCTTTCTGCGCGCCCAGTCCTTGTGGAGCAGGTGCGTAAATTCGTGCGCGAAGAGCCGGTCGATGCGGGAATGATTCTCGGGAAGAGTTGCCGAACCATATTCTCTGTTGAGAGCGGTCAGATCGAGGCATACAGCTTCGTAGCGGTACGTGAATCCGTCATCCCTACCCATATAACCGACAATAACAAAGAGAGTGTCATCGAGGGTCTCGTTTCCGAAGGGAATGCCCAGAGAATCCCTCATGAGGCCCCATCGGGCCGCCTTTGATTCGATCAAACTCTTCCATTCAAGTTCTTCGGGATGGAGGGATCTGGAGAGAGCCATCACTGAGTCAAGTTGACGTGGTGCCATCCTGGATTCAATCGCATTTCGCCATTCTGGCGAGAGCCTCTCGTCTGCAAAGCCTGGACGAACAATGAAAGCACTTCCAGATTTTCCCAGGCCGGGCTGTCCATACACTGTCCCAAAACCGACCATGGAAACAACCGTGATGATCATCAATCTTCTAACTTTCACGTGGCTCTCCTGAAAGTGATACTGTTCACGCGGACTAAGGATGTCCTCCCATTTGCCACTGCTGATTCGTCACCGGTTCCCGTGTCGGAGTAATAATATGAATAAACTCGTAACCGGATGCCCGATGACATCCGTTGCAGGCCTCGATCGTCTGGTTGTATGCGTCTGTGAAGGCACGAGGGTCGCTCTTTTCTGCCGCCTGCTCGAAAAGCGGCAACTGGGTTTGCCGAAGGCTTTGCAGAACAGGAGTGATATCCACGTTGTTCTTTCGAACACGCAATGCTTCTGCGGCCTCAACCGCCTCTTCGAGCTCATGGACTTCGTACGCGACGAGCTTCCAGTTACGAGCTTGACCTGCAAACCACAATTTCGAAGTGTGGAGTTGCACAGCCGACATACGTTCTCCAAGGCCGGGGGTCTGCGACCTCAGAGAATCGAGGACCGCATTCATGCGTGCGAGGGAGTCCCTCAGTTCTCCGTTCTCTTTTTCAACCGAGCGAGTCCAGATGAAGAGGAGGACAACGGCGATACCCAGAACTCCCATGATGACCCGCGAGAGAATATTCCGATCCATAATTTCTGCTCCTTTGAACTTGATTATTCATTGTGTCAGAACATGAAACAACCATCCCAGGATTGCAGAGCCAAGGACAATCCATGCGGCGTTGATATTCCATCGGAGCACGAGAGCCGATGCAACGAGGAGAATAACCCATGGACCCCAGCCGGAAAGGGCCATCAGCGCAAGTTTGATCGTTACGGCAAGCATCAGCCCCACTGACGCAGCGTTCACGCCGTCGAGAAATCCGCTTGCGAGAGGCGATTTGCGCAATCTCGGGATGAACGGGCTGCTGAGAAGCACGAAGATAAATGACGGTATGAAAATGCCAAAAGTTGCTACGGTTGATCCGGGAACCCCGAGGATCAGGTAGCCTATAAAAGTGGCTG
>DATDRF010000084.1:0-4673 GCA_035291905.1 Bacteroidota bacterium | reverse complement strand
AATCCCTTTTCTCATATATCATTCACCCTGTATCGTCTCATGAGCAATGCGAGACAAGAAAACCTCTATGGGAGAAAAATGGAGGTCGAAAGGTAACCGCTTTCGCGGACCCCGACTGCGTCGCGCTGCGTGACGAACTTTCAGGAGTCAGCCAACGACAAACCTTAAGCTACAAAACTCCCCTTCCGCACTTCGCGTCGGAAATCCGATCTCGTGGTAACCAAATACCAGTCAACCTCATGTGAAAAACAACAGTGTGTTGTTGTCGAACTTAGAGAATTGAAATAAGGTAAGCAAGCATTGGAGTCAAACGGAATGCCGCGGGGCAGGCCGCATACAGCAATGAGTTCAAAAACCGGGGACAATTCCGACGTGGTGATCGGGAGGGCCCGTCCCGGGGGCTTATGTCTGACGAATTCTCAAGAAGTCAATCCGCACTGCCCCCGTCATCTTGCCATCGACGTTCCTCATCCGATCTCTCCGCAGGGGCGGAGCTGGCGCCTTTTTCTTCGTTTGACCGCAGTCCCCTCACCCAGTGAACGAACCCATCACGCATTTCCCTCTGAGGTGAGCTTCCCCTTCGCAGTTTCAACCTGTGATGAATATCCCTCATTGTAGGTCTCTCCTTTTCTTCCGTGCTTCAAAAAACCACATGCTCGCGTTTCATCCGTTTTGCAAATGCGAGAGCCTGTGGCCCGTCTATGAACCAGTTGGATGAAATCCGCTTCTTAGACCAAAACTTCTTCTCCCAGCGCTGCACAATCCATACTCCGGGGTCCGATTCGCGGTGAAGAAGCTCAATGAAGCATTTTCGATCCTTCGACACTATCGTTCTCATGGTTTGTTCCTCATTTGCCTTATGGTCGGATTTCGAGCGGAACGCGGCTATTTTGTCGAAACCACATGAGCTCTACCCAGCGTTTCAAGGTCCACCATCCCGGTCTGGCGAGTGGCCGGAGGTGCCCAAGGAGACGCCATATGTGCTCCATGAAGTCGATTCTGGTCATTGCGCCGCCTTTGCAGACCTCAGTGGTGTTCTTGATTGAGGATTCCGTAGTTCATCTTTCCATCGTTCTTCAAAGAAGCGATTTGTTATCGATACTATGTTGATCAAGCCATTCCAGCATCCTTCGAATGCTTCCTGTTGCCAAGGCAATGCTTGTATCTGCGGCACCATAGTAGACATTGACGGTATCACCGTCGCCGGCAATCGTGTATCCACATGGAAACACTACATTCCCGACGTTGCCATGGAGCTCGTATGGTTCTTCGGGGGCAAAAAACCACTCTTGACTTCTTTTCAACAAACGCTGGGGTTTGTTCAAATCAAAGAGAGCAAGCCCCAGCCTGTAAATACATCCGTCACACGACTGCTTCACACCATGATAGATGACCAACCACCCCAGGGGCGTTTCGATCGGTGGCGGAGAAAGGCCGATTTTGTTCGCATCCCACCAGGCACCCTTTCGGGCTTGCATCATCAGCGTATGACCGCCCCAGTTCCTTAGATCCGGCGAATGGGAAATCCACATATGCGCCCTGGGTGCACTGACAGGACGGTGAATCATGACCCATTGGCCGTCGATTCGACGCGGCAAGAGTGCTGCATCCTTGTCTTCAGGCGGCATGATCACGCCAAAGCGTTCAAATGTGTGGAAGTCTTCAGTTAGTGCCAACGCAACACCGGGGCCGTCACGCGTGAAGGAAGTATAGACGACTGCATACCGTTTCAATTCAGGAATAAACGTGATCCGCGGATCTTCAATCCCCCACATTTCTTCCGGATATCTTTCGGGATCGGAGAGCAATGTCGGTTCCCGATCAATCTTCCAGTCATCGATGCCATTTGCAGATCGGGCGGCACTCAGGTGGGACAGTCCCCGCCGGTCCTCCACGCGGCACAACAGCAGTGTCGTTCCGTCCTGCAGCAGCACAGCACCTGCGTTGAACACACTGTTGACCGGATACGGCCAATCAGCAGCTGTCAGGAGAGGATTCAGATGATGGCGGTGAAACAACTCTAAATGATGGTTGCTGTTTTTGATGTCGTCTCCAGAGAGAGAAAAGTTTGTTCAGCTATGCGCAATTCCAGCAGCGATTGGAGGAATGCGAGCGTGGATTCAGCGCCCTGATTTTCGTTCGGCCGATCAGGATGCAGACCGTCACGGCAGCCGCCTGTTGTGGCATCATACAAGGCGAGCTTCAAGTCGTTTCGCCCATGGAACCACTCAAATGCCCGACGGGCCTCTTTATTCCAGCGTTTTTCCCCACTGACCCTGAATGCCTCGAGACAGGCCGAGACCATTGCCTGGGCTTCCACCGGTTGTTGATCAAAGCGAGCGCGTTCTTTTCCATACTCGTAGAAACCGTTCGACCCAATGGGAACAAAATGCCCGGCACTCGAACTTTGCAGACTGGCCAGCCACTGCAGCGACTCCAGTCCGGCCTCGGTTAATGCGCTGTTGGAAAGCGATCGGCCGCAGATGAGAAGGGCATGAGGAAGAGCTGCATTGCAGTACGTAAGCTTTCGCTCAAACCATCGCCAGTCATCCGAGCGGTTATCCTGGTACAATCTCAGGAGTCGGCCCGCAAGCTCCTCGCTCACCTGGCTGGCCATCCGATCACCGCGGTACTTCTGGGAATACTCTGAAATACCGATGAGGGCAAATGCCCACGCGCGCGGGCTGGTTGTGGTGAGAATGGAAGGAAGGGCCTGTTCAAACAACCATCCCGCCATGCTGTTCAATGACGGCGTCTTCGAATGATTCAACACAGTTCCGAGCGACCAAATCGCACGGCCGTGGCTGTCATCCGAGCCCACGTCCTCCAGCCAATTACGCTGATAATCCATGAAATTTCGAAAGCGTTTGTTTTGAGTATTGAAGGCAAAGCCGAGGAATGCGAGATAGCGGGACGAAAGATCCATGCTCTCACTGTTATCCAGTTCTCCCAGGAGAATACCGACCAGGAGGGCACGCGAGTTGTCGTCGGTAGTGTATCCGTGAGAGTAGTCCGGCACGGTGAAGTGAGCATGCTGCAGAACGCCTGTCTCATCCGACATCGCCCGCAGGTGATCTAATCTGAGCGGCGGCAATTCACTCGGATATTTGTCAAGTGCTTTCGCAATAAAGCCCGGCGGCACATAGTGGCGACGCTCTGCGCGTGCCCGTTCAAAGCTCTCCATGTAGCGTTTCGCAACTTCAGACCAAATCATTGTTCGCCCAAACACATATGCGCGTTTCCGCATTGCATGCCTCTCCGCCTCATTGCTCAGCAGAAGGATCACCTGCTCAGCCAATGCACGGGGGTCACGGAAGGGGACAAGCACTCCCCGCTTCTCTGCCAGCATCTCCTGAGCATACCAATAGGGTGTCGAGACGATGGCCTTCCCTGCACCCAGCGTGGCTGCCAGCGTGCCGGATACGATCTGCGCCTCATTGTGGTACGGGGTAATATAGATATCGGCGGCTCCGATGAACTTCACAAGTTCTTCGGGATCCACGAAACGGTTGTAGAAGATGACGTGGCCCTCCACACCCTCCTGCTGCGCCAACCACTGAAGCGAGAGACGATACGTTTCCCCTTCGTGTCGAAGGACGTGGGGATGTGTCGCTCCGACAACGATGTACACGACATCCGGATAGCGGGCGATAATCTTGGGGAGGGCAGAGATGACGTTCTCAATTCCCTTATTCTCCGAGAGTAAGCCAAAACTGAGCAGTACCGTCTTACCCTCAACCCCAAAGAGATCCTTGTTGAAACTCGGATCAACGAACGCCACATCGGTGATCCCGTGCGGAATCAGGTCTATCTTTCCCGGCAACACATGATAGATGTTTTGCAGATATTCTGAGCCTCGCTGACTCATCACAACCAGCCTGTCCGAAAGAGCGGCAACTTCCTCCAAGACCCGTCGTTGATCGGGAGTCGGTGAGTCAAGAATGGTGTGGAGGGTCGTGACAATCGGCATTCGCAAGTCACGCATCAAGGTCAGAACATGGCTCCCCGATTTTCCCCCGAAAATTCCGTATTCAAATTGCAGGCTTACCAGGTCAACATTATTAACATTGAGAAAATCGGCTGCGCGCCTGTAGGAATGAATGTCTTTTTCCGCGATTTCAAAGCGTACACGCGCCGGATAGTCATAGCCGGCTTCGACATCGTTGACGGGCAACGAGATGCACGATGTTTCATCGTATGCCGCCGCAACGGACTCGCAAAGATCTGTAGTAAACGTGGCAATACCACATTGTCTGGGCAGATAATTTCCAATAAACGCGATCCGGCTTGTTGATTGATCTGGTACTCTTCGTTTCAAGAAGAGTCTCCTTTTTGGCTTCGTTTGCGAAGAAAGGCCGTTCGATGGAACAAGAGCCCTTTTCAATGAGCTCGATCGATCAGGATCTTGACACTTGGAAGATCAGTGGCTGGTTACCGGGTGAAAAGCAGCGTAGATGTGGGACTCGAGGCAGGCTTACAATGTGCGCCGTTTGGCTGGAACGACCCCTGCGAGCCTAAAGATCCTCACCATTCAAATGATGGTAGCACAGGGGTCCACATATCAGTGTAGCCCCATTCCCCTTCAATAGCAAGGCATTCTCACGAATGGGATCAATTCAGACAGAGCAGGTTGATCATTCGGGATGTTTTGAGCACTTCTCCAACTTGAGGAG
>DATDRF010000083.1:0-23750 GCA_035291905.1 Bacteroidota bacterium | reverse complement strand
ATTTCAAATATAGACTACAACGCAGAGTCGCAAAGGACGCAGAGGTTCGCAGAGAAAAGCAGAAATTCGGAGTCTCCTCTGCGTTTCTTTGCGACCTCTGCGTCTCTGCGTTAGAAACTACAACCAAATTGAGACACTACCAGCAGTTAGACGTTTGAAACAGCCTTCCTGTTCGGGTCTGGGAGAGCGGCTCAGGGATGGCCGATATCTTTGTGGTATTCCTGGATTGTGACGACGGTGAGGTTTGAGGCACTCTCAATGCCCTTCACAGCCGTGGCAGCAGCAGAGAGAGTGGTAATGAATGAGATCTTGTGCTCGATGGCGGCCCATCCTATTGCGTACTCATCGTATCGCGATTCTTCGCCAAGGGGGGTGTTGATGACAAGCTGGATCTTTCCGTCTTTCACCAGATCGACGACATTGGGCCTCCCCTCGTTGACCTTATAGACGCGTTCGTTCGTTATTCCGTGATCCGAGAGGAATTTCGAGGTCCCCTCTGTTGCAACGATTGAGAATCCCAGGTTGATGAAGCCCCGGGCGATGTTCAGGGTGATATCGTTCTTATCGCTCTCGTTAACGCTGAGAAAGATCGCGCCTCCGGTTGGGAGCGTATTTCCCGCCCCCATCTGCGCCTTGGATATGGCTCCGCCAAACGCGTGCGATATTCCCATCACCTCTCCCGTCGACCTCATTTCAGGTCCAAGGAAGACTGGAACTTTCGGAAACTTCGCGAACGGGAAAACGGCCTCCTTGACAGAAATATGCTTAAGAGTTTGAAAATCAAAATCCTTGACGCCAAGATCCTCGAGGGTCCTTCCCACCATGACCTTCGCAGCGATCTTCGCAAGCGGAATTCCGGTTGCTTTGCTGACGAATGGGACAGTTCGAGATGCCCGCGGATTGACTTCCAACACGTACACAACACCCTCTTTCATTGCATACTGCACGTTAATCAATCCGACCACCCTCAGCGCCTTCGCCAGCTTGATCGTATGCGCCTTGATCTCTTCGAGGCTTTCGCGGGAAATCATGTATGGCGGAATCACACAGGAACTGTCCCCCGAGTGAATTCCGGCCTCCTCGATATGCTCCATGACGCCGCCAATGAGGACGTCTTTGCCGTCGCAGACCGCGTCGACGTCGAATTCAAATGCATCCTCAAGAAAACGGTCGATCAACACGGGGTGTTCCGGTGAGACATCGACAGCTTTCTTCATGTAGACGCGGACTGCGTCGCTGTTGTAGCAGATTTCCATTGCGCGGCCGCCAAGGACATACGACGGCCGAATAAGAACAGGGTAGCCAATCTGTTCCGCGACAAGCACCGCGTTGCTGACGGAATACGCGGTACCGTACTTCGGGTGCGGAATCCTCAGTTTTCGCAGCAATGCGCCAAACCGTTCGCGGTCTTCCGCAAGGTCGATCCCCTCCGGAGAGGTCCCCAGGATCCGGACGCCGTTCTCTTCAAGTGCTTTGGCAATCTTCAACGGCGTCTGGCCGCCAAAGCTCACAACGACTCCATACGGTTCTTCGTGATCGCAGATGTTCAGGACATCTTCGAGTGTGAGCGGCTCGAAGTAGAGCTTGTCTGTCGTATCGTAATCCGTTGAGACAGTCTCCGGATTACAGTTGATCATGATCGACTCAATTCCCTCCTCCTTCAACGCCATAACGCCATGGACGCAGCAGTAGTCGAACTCAATTCCCTGTCCGATCCGGTTGGGGCCGCCCCCGAGAATAATGACCTTCTTTCGGGCGCTTGATACCGATTCGTTCTCCTGATCGTACGTGGAGTAATGGTACGGCGTGTGCGCTTCAAACTCCGCCGCACACGTGTCGACCGTCTTGTAGACAGGCGTGATGCCGAGCTCCTTCCGAAGCGCTCTCACCGACTTTTCCTTTGTCCCCCAAAGGAACGCCAGCTGGCGATCGGAGAATCCATATTCCTTCGCCTTACGGAGAGTCTCAGCAGTTACGCGTTGCGGCCTTTTCTTGCCGTCAGTGCTTGATTTCATAGCCTCGCAGCTTTGAATAGAGTTCGGTTTGCTCCGGTCTGAGAACCTGTTTCATCCGAAGATGAGCCTGAAGATGAATCCCGCGCAAGTCAGCCCTGAGTTTTCCGATCTCCCGGAGCTTCGACTCGAGGGACTGTGGGGAAAGCGAATCGGACTTGAACAGGGCATTCAGCTCCTCCTCCTTTCGAACAATCTCTGAGCCAAGGGCTTTTGCCGAAACGCCCACATTCTCCATCAGCTTTCGGGCTGCTTCGGATTGTATTGAGGTAAGCTTCAACTCCACGACCAGATCAAGCACGTGTTTCGGACCGGGAAATCCATTCTTCTCGGCAACGGATGCAAGCCCCATTCCCTCACCGGCCAGCAATCCGTCGCGATCGGGCGGAATCTTCCCTTGGGCCGGGGCCGAAGAAGTGAGCAGCAAAAGTGCGAAAAGAGCAAGAAAAGGCCTGTTATTCATAGGGTATATGAGGAAAGTTCTTCTTCAAAATCCACGATCTGTTTTACGTTGTGGAGAAACCACGGATCGATCTTCGTCACCCTGTAAAGTTCGTCGATTGACACGCCCAGCTGAAATGCATATCTCAAATAGAAGACATTGTCGGGTTTCGGGATCTTCAAGCGGTCCATCACTTTCTTCTTCCATTCATCGCGTTTTGACTCAGGGAGGCCGGCGACATCAATAACATCTTTCCCGTCCAATCCCAAACCGAAACGATCCTGTTCAAGCGACCTCAGTGCTTTTTGCAGGGCTTCCTTGAACGTTCTGCCAATCGCCATTGCCTCCCCCACCGATTTCATCTGCACCCCGAGGGTATCGTCGACCCCTTTGAATTTTTCAAAATCCCAACGTGGAATCTTCACAACGCAATAATCGATCGTCGGTTCAAAGGACGCCGGGGTTTCCTTCGTGATGTCGTTCGGAATTTCGTCAAGAGTGTAGCCCACGGCGAGCTTCGCAGCGATCTTTGCGATGGGGAATCCCGTGGCCTTCGAGGCCAGAGCAGAGGAACGTGAGACACGCGGATTCATTTCAATAACGATCATCCGACCCGTGGCGGGATCGACAGCAAACTGAATGTTGGATCCGCCCGTTTCGACTCCGATTTCCCTGATGATCTTCTTCGCCGCATCGCGCATGAATTGGTATTCTTTGTCCGTCAGGGTTTGGGCAGGGGCTACAGTGATCGAGTCTCCGGTATGGACACCCATCGGATCGAAGTTCTCGATGGAACATATGATCACGACGTTATCCTTGATATCACGCATGACCTCAAGCTCGAATTCTTTCCATCCGATCACCGATTCTTCAATGAGGACTTCATGGATCGGACTGCTTGTCAATCCGTGTTCCACCTTCTCGCGGAACTCCTCCATGTTGTAGGCGGTGCCGCCGCCAGTCCCGCCAAGCGTAAACGAGGGCCGGATGATAATCGGCAGGCCAATCTTCTCCGCCATTGACAGAGCTTCGTCGATCGAGCCCACGAAAGCTCCCTTGGCGGTTTCGAGTCCGATTCGCTCCATCGCCCCCTGAAAGAGCTCACGGTCTTCCGCCTTCTTGATCGCCTCCAGTTTGGCCCCGATGAGCTCCACCTTGTGCTTTTCCAGCACGCCGTTTTCCGCCAGGGCAACGGCAGTGTTCAGGGCGGTCTGCCCCCCCATCGTGGGAAGAATGACGTCGGGTTTTTCTCGTTCTATTATTTTTTCGACAAACGCGGGGGTAATCGGCTCAATGTAAGTGGCATCGGCGAGGTCAGGGTCGGTCATGATGGTGGCGGGATTGCTATTAATAAGAATAATCCGATACCCCTCCTCCCGCAACACCTTGCAGGCTTGAGTACCGGAATAGTCAAACTCGCACGCCTGACCTATGACGATCGGCCCGGAGCCGATGATCAGGATGGATCGAATATCTGTCCGTTTGGGCAAAGCGGGATGCGGTTCCTTTCTCTTGTGCGGGGAATAATGTACGAACCAGATTCCACGTAATCAATATTCATCGGGTTCTCTTTCCGTGGCCGCCTCCGGCGATCATCATGAACGCATGATGAACGGCAGGGAACATGGCGGAGAGAGAATCGCGTACCGCCTTTGGTGATCCTGGAAGATTGACGATCAGGGTCTTTCCCCGCAATCCCGCCTTCCCTCGAGAGAGCATGGAGAAGGGAGTCCGGGATTGACCGAATGCCCGGAGGGTCTCCGGAATGCCGTCGGCTTCTCTTTCAAGTGCCTGCGCCGTCGCTTCCGGCGTGATATCGCGGGGTCCCAGACCCGTTCCCCCTGTTGTGACAACCAGGTCCAGCCTTTCGCGGTCCGCAAACCTGATCAGGCTTCGCCTGATCTTCTCCATACTATCGGGAACAGTCTTGACGGACTTCACCCTGAACCCCTCCTTGAGGAGCACTTCCTTGATCAATCGGCCCGACTCGTCCATGGCCTTGCGGGCGGAAACGGAATCCGAAACAATCAGAATGGCCGCTGTAGAGGGCCGATTCCCATGCCTCCCAAAGTCAGACTTTCCCCCGGTCTTGCGGACGAGCTTTATTCCCGTGATCTCCATCGAATCATCAATCATTTTCAGCATATCGTATAATGTCAGCACCGCTGCAGAAGCAGCGGCCAGCGCTTCCATTTCTACGCCTGTTTTGTACGTCGCCTTTACCTCCACGTTGGCAGTAATCGTGTTTTTCCCCAACGAGAACAAACAATCGACAAAATCGACAGGAAGGGGGTGACAATAGGGGATCAGCTGGCTGGTATTCTTCGCCGCTTGTATTGCGGCAATTTTCGCAACCGGGATTGGGTCGCCTTTCGGGACCTTTTTCCGACGCACAGCAAGGATTGTCGCCGGGAGGAGACGCAATGTTGCCTTTGCTGTGGCGGTTCTCAGGCTCATCGATTTACCCGAAATATCACGCATGGTTCTGTTCTATTTCCTGTGATATGGCTTTGAGAAGGTCTTCAGTTTGATACGGCTTGCCCACGAATCCCGCCGCACCGCTGTTCAGGAGTTTTTGGACGGATGAGTCCTGTGAAAAGCCGCTGGAGATCAACACCTTCAACTCAGGGTTCAGCTGGCGGAGGGCCCGAAACGTTGCGGGACCATCCATCTCCGGCATGATCATATCGAGGATGACAAGCCGGACGTTCTCCCTCTCTTTCTTATACGTTTCAACGGCCTCCTGGCCGTTGGAAGCGAGGAGCACCCGATATCCCTCCCCCGTCAGAAGGTCGGAGACCAGTTCACGCAGCATCGGCTCGTCCTCCACAATCATGATCGTTTCGCCGCTTCCATGCGGCAGCACAACCGCATCCTGAGACGCTTCCGCCCGCTCCCCCTCCTCAGCGGATGGTATGAAAATCTTAAAGGTAGTTCCGAGTTCAGGTTCGCTGTACACGTCGATGAAGCCGTTGTGATTTCGCACGATCCCGTAGACCATCGAAAGACCGAGGCCCGTCCCTTTTCCCTTCCCTTTTGTGGTAAAGAACGGCTCGAAGATGCGGCGTTGCAGCTCGGGAGCCATCCCCACACCATTATCGGAGACAGTTATGCAAACGTAGTCACCGGGCGCTGCCGAAAGATGGAGGTCAATGAAACCTGCTCCGGCCCCAAAATGCGAAGTGGTGATTCGCAGGAGTCCCGACTTTGAGCCGTCGCCTCTTTCGGTGATGGCGTCCCTTGCGTTGATGCAAAGATTCATGATTGCCTGCCCAAGGAGAGTTTGGTCTCCAAGGATCCCCGGGCTCAACGGGGCGAGATCTGTTTCAATCTTGATATTCTTTGGAAACGAGCTGCCCAGGATGTGAATCGTATCGCCGATGAGGTCATTGACGGAAAGCGGCTTTATTTCGCCGTGCGTCTTGTGGGAGAAGCTCAGGAGCTGTCGAGTCAGTGACGCGGCACGCTGGGCGGATTTCTCAATTGCCTCGATGTATCGGTCCGACTGAGGCGACGGCTCCATCTGTTTCTTGATCAATGACGTATATCCAATAATAGCGCCAAGGATGTTGTTGAAATCGTGCGCGATTCCGCCGGCGAGCGTCCCCAGGCTCTCCATTTTTTGCGATTGGAGCAACTGCTGGGAGAGGTTTTCCTCGCGCTTCATCTGCATCAACATTTCGATTTCGGAAGCCATCCGTTGCGCAACAATTGAGACGATCTTCTTTTCGTGTTCCGTGAAGGAATGGGGTTTTGTGTCCATCATACATACAAGTCCCAGCACTTTACGGCTGCTGCTGAACATCGGTGTGCCAAAATACGATTCGAGATGCCAGTCTTTCAGGAACTGATCATTGGGGAACCCGGATTGAACGTTTTCGCTGATTTCGTATTCCTCACGACGAACAGTCAACTGTTCGCAGGGTGTGCCTGCCAGCTCATAGCTCATGTCTTTGACGATTTCGCCGTCCCGATAGTACGTCAATGCCCGGATCGCGTTTGCCTCTTCATCCAATTCACCCACAATCACATGGCCAAGGTTCAGAAGTTCGGCAAGAGCCACTGCCCCCTTTTCAAAAAGGTCCATGCCAAAGAGGCTTGTGGCAACGGTGTAGATCCTGTCCAATTCCTTTTCTGCCTGCTTCTTCTCTGTTACATCCCTCACGATCGATTGGAGCAAACCGCTTCCGAGGAGCACAGTGCTCATTTCGCCCTGAAAAACACTCCCGTCGTTCCGCCGGAAGCGCCTTTCAACAACGAGCACATCTTCCTCGCTGATAAGCTGCGTGTACAACGTCCGGTATGCAGCGAGCATTTCCTCTTTTGGGCCATCGCCGATGTCGGCAACACTTCGTTGGAGGAGCTCGGACCGTTCGCATTGAAGGAGCGCACAGGCTTTTTCGTTCGCCTCAACGATCGTTCCGTTGCCGTCCGTCACCAGGATTGCTTCACCGGCTTCGAGGATCAGGCGGCGATATTTTTCCTCAGACAGCGCCAGCTGCTCTGCCGCATTGACCTCAGCCGTGATATCCCGCACCTGCGCCTGCAGATAGGCCTTCCCTTCCATTTCGAACTTATTAAGCCGTACTTCGGCCTCGAACGGCGTCCCGTCATGCTTAATATGGCGCCAGGTGAACCTCTGGGGTTTGCCTTCCAATGCTTCGCCCACGTGCTGAAGGGCTGCAGCCCGCGACTCGCGGCCGTCAACCTGATGCGGAGGCGAGAACGCATAAGGTGTCTGCCCCACGATGTCTTCGTGACGACAATCGAACATTTCCATTGCCCGCGGATTACAGTCGATAAATGACTCACCCTCCATGACGAAGACCGCATCATTGGCATGCTCAAAGAGAAGCCGATGCCGAAGCTCCGATGAACTGACTCTTTTCTCGAGCTCCTTGTGAGTCGTCACGTCTTCCATCAACCCGAGCATCTTTGTCGCCCGCCCGGCAGAATCCGGGAGAAAGAACCCCCGGTCGTGCATCCAGGCGAAGCTGCCGTCTTTCCGTCGGAACCGGTATTCGACATCGTAAGGCCGGAGATTCTTCTGGGCCACTTCGAGCTTCCTGACGGCCTCCTCGCGGTCCTGGGGATGAATCAGATCCTCCCATTCCTGAATATCCCCCCTCAGTTCCTTCATCCGGTATCCGAGGACTTTCTCAATGCTGCCGCTCCAGAGGATGGAGCCGTTCAGAATGTTGTACTCATAGACCATCCCGCCGGACGACGCTATAATAAGATCATATCTCTGACGCCATTCGGTAATCTCCTGCTGCTGCCGATACTCGGCAGTACGATCGAGAAGCGTGCCGATAACGGCACCCCGCCCCCTGAACGTCGACTTTGAGCCAAAGACCTCCACCTCAATTGTCTCCCCGTTCTTCTTCAGGCCGCGGAATCCATACCTCAAACTCTTGATTTCGCCCGAGAACCTCTTGCGGATATTCTCAAGGACTTTTCCCCGGTCCTCCGGAAAGACCAGGTCCCCAACATGAAGCGTATCAACGATCTGGTTGAGCTTGTAGCCGAAGATTTCTGTGAATCGCGGGTTTACAAATGTAAATTTGTCATCCTGAATGATATAAACCCCAACGAGCGAGTCTTCCACCAGGCTCCGGTACTTCTCTTCCGATTCGAAAAGCTTTCGTTCGCTTTCTTTTTGTTTTGTTATGTCGCGAAGGATCGCCTGGTACGATTCGATCCCCCCGGGGTTCTTCAGGACAGTGATTGTCGCCTCAACCAGAATCCTGTCGCCGTCTTTCTTTCGCATCCGAAGCTCGACATCCTTGAGGAACCCCCGCTCTTCAACCTCTCCCATCAGGATCTTCCTGTCTCCCGGATGGACGTAGAGGTCCGTTTCGTCCCTGAGACGCAGCATTTCTTCTTTCGATGAGAAGCCAAAGAGGTCGACCGCCGCCTGGTTCACGTTCGTCAGCTTGCCGTCAGGGGCGCTCACAGTGATGGCGTCCTTGGTCTCTTCAAACAGCCGCCGAAACTTTGATTCCGATTCACTCAGGGCCGACAGCAGTTTCTGTTCTTCGATCGACCCGACAATCTCCAGGGCGACTGCCAGGTGCGTTTCAAGGTCGGTCTCGGAGAATGAGAATGGACGGTTGCTTTCCGTGTTGATGACCCCCAGCAGCGTGCCTTGAGGATCGAGAATGGGAACACAGAGTTCCGCTTTCGATGAAACATTCGAAACATTGATGAAGACTTCATCATCCAAGGTATTCTGGGTTATTCGGGGTTCCTTGTGCCGCGCAACCCAGCCGACGATCCCGACATCGGCCGATTGTTCATAGTCCCTCGGAACGAGCCTTCCCTCGACGCCCGAAACAGCAGCGATCTTCAGCGTCTTCCCGTCGGGAGACGAGAGCAGGATCGCCACAAGAGTGTAGTCGTATGCATTGACAATCCTCTTACAGATCACATTCAGCAATTCCTTTGTCGAGAAACCCCTTCGTGCAAGGTCTTTGATATCCCTGAGAAGCTTGACTCTTTTCACCTCGTGCCGCACCGAGGCATGAAGCTTTGCATTGTTGATTGCAAGAGCCGCGTGCAGGGCAAACAACTCCAGGCGGGAAATGTCGTGGTGGGTGAATTTCCGCTCGGTTGCAGCATCAAGATTCAATGTCCCAATTGCCCGCCCCTTCAAGATGAGAGGTACTGCAGCAACCGACAGCACGCTCGCCGCCGGCTGGTGGGATTCCTTGACCCATAGCTTACTCTTCGCCACATCGTCGATAATAATGCTCTTTCGAGTCTTGACGACATATCCGCCGATCCCTTTTCCCCACGGAAGCCGCAGCCTGTCCTTCACCATTGGATCGTGGCCAACGCTCGTGGCAACATAGAGCTCGTTTTCGCTATCGTCGAGCAGCATGATGGAACCGCGGTCTGCTTTCGGGACGGTCTTCATCGCCTCGATAAGGATCAGGTGAAGTACGGAGTTGAGGTCCAGTGTCTCGGTGATTCTTGTGCCGCTTCTTTGGAGGGCTTCAAGTTCATTCTCCCTCACGAGCTGCTGTGAGAACAGTTGAGCGTTTTCTATTGCGAGCGCGGACTTCTCTGAGAACCGTTCGACGATATCACGGTCGCTCTCATGGAACGGCTCATCCTGAAAGCGGCCGACGTGCATGACTCCCAACAGGCGCCCCTCCGCAATAAGCGGCGAACACACCAGGTGTTCCAGCTTGGGCCTTTTCCCCGGAGGGTAGATTGATCGGGGATCTTTTTCCGCGTGATTGACCACCATGGGAAGGCGCGTCTTCGCCACGTGTCCCATGATCCCGCGGTCAATCGGAATCTCAAAATGAGGGAGCTTCAACGCATAAGCTGTCTGATTGGACGCGACAGAATGATACAGCACTTTTCGCTTCGGATCGTACAGATAGATCCCGGCAAGATCACACGGAATAACAGTATTGATGTTTGTAACTATCGCGGTGAGGACATCTTTAAGATTCTTTTTCTCCAGAATGTTCCTGTCGGCTTCACTCAGCAGCCGGTACTGTTCGGTTTTACGCTTGCTATCGCTGAGAAGGCCGGCCTGCTGCACCGCCAGAGCTGCGTGATGGGCAATTGTCGTAAGGAATGAAAGTTCATCGGGACTAAACTCTTCGGCTTTACTCGCGACAAAAACGGTGCCGATGAGCTTTTTCCCCCTCATCAACGGAGCGCTGTAGAGACTCCTGATCCCAATGAGTTTCTGAAAGGATCGTATGACTCTGTTGGGAAGAGTTGAGCCGGTGACATCGGTGAGGTCTTTCCCGATCCAGACCTTCCCCTGGGCAAGCGTCTTGACCGCCGGACTGTCTTCGGGTTGGAACGGGAACAAGTATTCGCTAAACCGAATACGAAGTTTTTTCGCAACTGTCAGAACGGGATTCCGAAGCGGGGCAATGCCAAGGACACGAAAGCCATTCTTCAAATGATCAAATTGCGTGACAACAGCCAATCTGAATTCAAATATCCGGACAAGCTCATCGGCAAGTTGCTGCATCACCAAGCCGACACTCTGCTCCTTTACGATCATGCGGGCCAGACTCTCAACCACATGCCGTTCCTCGGCGGAGGGTCCTCTTCTCTGTGTGGCGCTCTTTTTGGCCTGCCTTTTCTTCATGATTTTTAATATAAAGAAAAATGGAGAAGAGAAAACAAAGCCCCGGCGGAATCTCAGTCTTTTTTTCCCTATATTTTTTTGTGGTGTTTTGTGATTTCTCCCGGTCAACAGACCCCGTTCGTTTCCCCGCAGCAAAGGAGCAGCCATGGCAAGTTCAAACACTTACGGAACTGAAACAACCCTCAACGTTGGCGGCACGAACTATGTTTATCACTCATTGAGAAAGCTTGAGTCTGCACTCGGCGTTTCTCTTTCAGGACTGCCTATTTCCCTTAAGATCCTCCTGGAGAATCTGCTTCGCCATGAGGACGGTCGAGTCGTCCGATCAACGGACATTGAAGCCCTTGTTCGCTGGAATCCGGCGGCTTCCCCGGACAAGGAGATTTCATTCATGCCCGCCCGTGTTCTCCTTCAGGACTTCACAGGGGTCCCTTGTATTGTCGATTTGGCGGTGATGCGCGACGCCATGGTTGCCATGGGCGGAGATCCGAAGAAGATCAACCCGTTGCAGCCGGTTGACCTTGTCATCGATCATTCAATTCAAGTGGACGAATTCGGGTCACCCAACGCGTTCCAACTGAATGCGGAGCGAGAGTTCGAGCGGAACAGAGAACGGTATGCATTCCTCCGATGGGGGCAGCAAGCATTCAAGAACTTCCGCGTCGTTCCGCCGAATACGGGAATAGTTCATCAGGTGAACCTCGAATATCTTGCCACGGTCGTCTTCACAAGCCAAAACGGTTCGCGCGTGCTGGCTTATCCTGATACGCTCGTCGGCACCGATTCTCACACGCCCATGATCAACGGCCTTGGAGTGCTTGGCTGGGGAGTGGGCGGTATTGAAGCAGAAGCGGCAATGCTTGGGCAGCCGATCTCGATGTTGATCCCGCAGGTTGTCGGCTTCAAGCTCACCGGAAAACTTCAGCCCGGCGCCACGGCAACTGATTTGGTCCTCACGGTCACTCAATTGCTGCGAAAGAAGGGTGTCGTCGGCAAGTTCGTGGAGTTCTTTGGGCCTGGGCTCGCGGCACTGAGCCTCGCGGACCGGGCAACAATCGGAAACATGTCTCCCGAATACGGGGCAACGATGGGCTATTTCCCGGTCGACGATGAAACGCTGAACTATCTGCACTTTACCGGCAGAGATAAGCACCGGGTGGCACTCGCCGAGGCATACTGCAAGGAGCAGGACCTTTTTCACGGCCCGAATTCCAAGATCCCCTCATTTACTGATACGGTAGAGCTTGACCTCTCGACCGTTGAGCCGAGCCTTGCGGGTCCAAAACGTCCGCAGGACCGGGTCTCTCTTTCCGCCGTCCAACGGTCGTTCCGGTCGAGCCTGATGGAGATGATCAAAGACAAGACTGCAGGCATCAAAGAAGAAGACATAACCCGGTGGATCGACGAGAAGCCGTCTGCAACCGAAATCCCAATCGTTCCTCAAGTCCCCCCCTTCCTCTCGAAGGTCCTCCCTGCGGTGGATGTGAAGAAGAACGGTTCTGGTTTCAAGATAGGACACGGATCGGTCGTTATCACGGCTATCACGAGCTGCACGAACACTTCAAATCCATCAGTGATGGTCGCGGCGGGACTGCTTGCCAGGAAAGCGGTCGAACGCGGTCTTCGGACAAAGCCCTGGGTGAAGACGAGTCTCGCTCCGGGTTCGAAGGTGGTAACCGACTATCTTAAGGAGGCCGGTTTGACAAAGCCTCTCGAAGAGCTCGGCTTTCATCTTGTGGGCTACGGATGCACGACGTGCATTGGGAACAGCGGCCCCCTCCCCGAAGCGATCGCAAAGGCTGTGGAAGAGAACGGTGTCGTTGCCGCCGCGGTACTTTCGGGCAACAGGAACTTTGAAGGACGCGTCAATTCACATGTACGGGCAAATTACCTTGCTTCTCCGCCGCTCGTCGTAGCCTATGCCCTCGCGGGTACCATGGACATCAATCTGCAAACGCAGCCCATCGGCGCCGATAAGAACGGAAAGCCTGTCTACCTGAAGGATATTTGGCCGACTCCAGAGGAGGTTCAGGAGACTGTTCGCACGGCTGTGAAGTCTTCGATGTACAAGAATCAGTATTCAAACGTCTTCGAAGGCGATCCACGCTGGCGGGACCTTCCCATACCCCGGGGAGACCGCTTTGTCTGGGAAGACTCTTCAACGTACATCAAGGCTGCTCCGTTCTTCGAGAATATGCCGGCAAAACCCGCTCCGCTTCGCAACATCTCCGGTGCGCGCGTTCTTGCGCTGCTGGGAGACTCTGTCACGACAGATCACATTTCCCCTGCAGGTTCCATCTCCACCAAGAGTCCGGCAGCGTCGTACCTCAAAGGCCACAGCGTTGAACCGCGGGATTTCAATTCATATGGATCGCGGAGGGGCAATCACGAGGTCATGATGCGTGGGACGTTTGCCAATATCAGGCTTCGAAACCTCCTGGCCCCGGGTACAGAGGGCGGATGGACCGTTCATCCTTCGTCGAAAGATCCGATCTCGATCTACGACGCTGCCATGAAATACAAGGAAGAGAAGACTCCCCTCGTGATCATTGCCGGAAAGGAGTACGGGTCGGGATCTTCGCGTGACTGGGCTGCGAAAGGGCCGCGCCTTCTGGGAGTGAAGGCGGTCATCGCCGAAAGCTATGAACGGATCCATCGCAGTAATCTCATCGGGCTGGGGATTCTGCCTCTTCAGTTCATGGAGGGCCAAAACTGGAAATCGCTCGGGCTCACGGGATTCGAGACATATGCCGTTGAAGGCATTGCCGACGATCTGAAGCCCGGCAAGATCATGGCGGTCACTGCGACGGACACCGCAGGAAAACGAACGGCGTTCAAAGCAGTTGCCAGGCTGGACACTCCAAACGAAGTGGACTATTATCGGAATGACGGGATTCTTCAATTTGTCCTTCGCCAGCTGCTGAAATCATGATGTCGCTGTTCCCCCCAAAAAAAAGAAAGCCCGGTCAATGACCGGGCTTTTTCTTTTCGCTCAATCTCTCGTCAGCTTACAGCCTCCTTTTGACTGTCTCCCTTCGTCGTCTTCAGATAGCGACGGTAGAGATAGAAGACCACCACCGCCATGATCACGCCGATGATCACATAAACCGCAGTGAGGGGCGGACTGACAATGTCTGACCATTCCTCAACCATGTCTCCAAGGGTATCAACCTGCGCCTGACTGAGCTTACCCCCCTCAACCATCGCGGGAATCCAGCCGGGCACCACTTCGGGGGTCCACACCGAGTCGGCGAAGGCCTGATACCGGAAGTATCGCTGTCCGTCCTTTTCGTCCCTGGCCTTTCTGATTTCCTCGTCCAAATAGGAGCTGACATTCTTGTAGAATTCCTCTCCGGATGTGAATCTGACCACAGGGATCTGACGCGATGCAAAAATGCCGTTGAGAGAATTCCAGAACATGCCATCAAGTTTTCCCTTCCACTTCGTCATCATGGTGTCGATGAGCGCAACTTCCTTTGCCCTGGCAGATTTTCCCGAGACATAAATGTTGGCTAGCTTTTGTCCGAACGCCTTCCATTTTCCTTCAAATTTCTGCTGTTCTGCCGTCAGCTTGGCAATGTCATTGCCCGTAAGGCTTGTTGATTCAAGAAACTGGAGGTTATCGGTTACGGCCTTCCTGATACTGCCGAAGACATTTTTCCGCTCGAGGCGCGCGGAGACTCCGGCCTTTTCCTTGTCACTCATTGCGGCCGCATCCTTGTCATATTGCAGAAACAGGCTGTCGACGAGGGCAAAAATGAGGTTATCGCGGTCCCGCAGCCCCTGACGAAGCTTGATAATGACCGCATTCAGCGAGTCGATGGCCGCTTTTGAGGCACTCAGGCGCTTTACTTCGCTCAACATCGCGCTGTTTTCGCCGCTCAGTTTCTCCACCTGTCCCGTCAGTTCACGCACCTGAGCTTCGAGGTCAGAAATCCGCGAATACTGAGTCTCGATAATCGTGATTTTCCCCTTGGCGTATAAGATCTGCCCACGCAATTTCATGATCCTGCCGTCGAACCCGTCGGGGTACAAGGCTCGGTCAAGAAGAGCTTTGTATTCCTTGTAGGTCTCTTCAAGAGTCGTAATGCGCGACTCCACATCTACACACTCAACGGTCGTGTTTGCGGTCTCCACTGCCTGGGCGATTGCCTGCGATTCTTTTTCGAATTCCTGGGTGATCTCGTAGTCCGACTTGACCTGTGCGAAAGCGACAAAGGGGACCAATATCACAACGGTGAAAAGGAGGGCTCGGGAAAAGAGGGTTCTCATTATTTGGCTCCTTCCTGAATTCCACTTTTCGACAGGAGTTGGGGCTTATCATTGCCGTTCAACAACTGTACGTGGGGCGGACGGGCGTTGAACGCCGGGGAGCTCATCCCGCCTTCCGAAATCATGATCTTGTTTTCCAGCTTGAGTCCACCTTCCGCAGCCATAAACACATAGACGTTCTTGAATTTCGGAGCGACAAGATAGTAGTATCCCATTTGGTCGCGTATCATCCTCACAGTGATCCCCGCCACGTTCGTGGAGTCTGCCGTTTCAGCAAAGAGCATCGGTTTGATGCTGAAGGACAGCTGATAACGGTTTTCCTGTACCATTCCCTTATTGTCGGACTTCAGCACGCTTTCAACCGGCCAGCTGAAATCGGCCGGCTGCAGCATCATGGATGAGCATCCAATGAGCAAACCGCAGACAACCAAGGTGAGAAGTGGAATAGTGAGTCTCATGACATTCCCTGGAGAGTAAATGAATGAACTAGGTGAGCAAAAACCAATGCGAATATAGAAAACATTGGTGTTGGAATCAAGGCGACAGAGTCATTCAGGCTGAGGACCGGCGGACTCGCTCCGGATTTTCAGGCGGGGTCTCAGCGCAAACCAGGCTCGCGACCCTAAAAGGATGAGAAGAATCGCACCGTACGTGAGGGGACGTTGTGTATCAGCTTTGACCAGCCATAAATAGTGGATCACTCCTCCTAACGCTATGAAATAGATCAGCCGATGGAGCCTTTGCCAGCGCTTTCCTCCCATCCATTTTGTGATGCGGTCGTTGGATGTGAGCGCAAGAGGAACCATCAGAAGGAAACTGGTGAAGCCGACAGTGATGAAAGGCCTCTTCTGCACATCGGCGACGATCTCCTCCCAGAGGAAGAACTGGTCGAGATAGACATAGGTGATGAAATGGAGGAAGACCGAGGAGAAGGCGAAAAGACCGACCATGCGCCGGAACTTGAGCAGCCAATTCCAGCCGGTGATCTTCCTTAGAGGAGTGATCGCCAGCGTGATCATCAGGAATCGGAGGGTCCATGTCCCCGTCGTGTCCGTGATGTCATCAATAGGGTTGGCGCTCAACTGATCTGTATACCACTGGTAGGCAAGAAGCAGAAACGGAAGAAGGGCGAGGACAAACGCCAAAGGCTTCCAAATGCGGCGAATCCACTCTGTTTGGGTCACTCGCCCCCTAAAAGTATTTCTTCAAATCCATACCGCTGTAGAGAGATGCGACCTGATCGCCGTAGCCGTTGAACATGAGAGTCCGGCGTTTGCGGAACTCGCCGATGCGGCGTTCGAATTTCTGACTCCAGCGCGGATGGTCAACGTCGGGATTCACATTGGAATAGAAGCCGTATTCGTACGGAGCGGAAATATTCCAGGTTGTCTTTGGTTCCTTCTCGACAAAACGGATTTTCACAATCGATTTGCAGCCTTTGAATCCGTATTTCCACGGTATGACGGTCCTGAGAGGGGCGCCGTTTTGATTCGGGAGCTCGCTTCCGTACAGTCCCGTCACGAGGATTGCAAGGGGATGCATAGCTTCGTCCATGCGAAGCGCCTCGACGTACGGCCAGTCGAGGACCGGCCTCTTCTGCCCGGGCATCTGGACCGGATCGTGGAGTGTTGTGAATTCGACGAACTTCGCCTTTGAGGTTGGCTGAACCTTCTTGATCAGATCGGCGATGGGGAAACCGAGCCACGGAATTACCATCGACCATCCTTCCACGCAGCGGTGGCGATAGACCCGATCCTCCAGTTTGTACGGCTTGACGAGATCCTCAAGATTGTACGAGGCCGGTTTCCTGACCTCCCCTTCGATCGCAACCTTCCACGGCTTCACCCTGAAATTGCCGGCGTTCTTGGACGGGTCATCTTTGTCTGTACCAAACTCGTAGAAATTATTATAGGTGGTGACGTCCTTGAAGGGTGTAAGGTCTTCATCCGTGTTGAGTGGACCGGCAGGCGGGCGCTTCCATTGCGGGTTCTGAGGTAATTCCCCGGCACCGATCAGGCCGAAAGCGGAAACAGATGCAAAACCTGCCGCCGCGATTCCTGCGGTCTTGAGAAACCGGCGCCGATTTTTGTACAGCGATTCGGGGGTGATTTCAGAGGACCTGATGTCCTCTTGTCGTTTCAGAAGCATGGCGGCCTCGGCGTAATGGAAGATAAATCCTGAAACGAAATTGTCAGGCGGAGTGTTCCCTGATTCTTCGACGGACCTCTATTTTCTTTCCTGCTTCCACCACCTGTTGACGACATCCTGGATGTAGGTCTTCGCCTCGCTTTGCTTCCATTTGTCGAAGAACTTGATGTCTCCGCTCTCGGGCTCGGGGTTGGGATAATCTATCTGAACGCGCAAGGGCATTGGGAGAGCATCACCGACCACCAGCGCCTCGCCCTGCCGCAGCGAGGGGAGTACATCGACCAGCCCGACAAACGTGTCGGGGACAAGTTTCCGCACGTAGCCCTGGTCAATCGGGTTGGTAAGCCGGAGGACCACATAGTTGCTGCACTGAGAGAGAATCGTTTCGGAGACCTCCGCCGGCCGCTGGCTGACGATCATGCAGCTGACTCCGTACTTTCGACCTTCTTTCGCAATCCGTTCAACCGTGCGCCGGGCCGCTTTCGTCGATTCTCCTGTCGCCGGGAGATAGTTATGAGCCTCTTCAAATACGAGGAGGACCGGAAAATCGCGCCGATGCGGATTCCAGAAATTGAAGTCAAACGTGACACGGGCAAGAAGCGAGACGACGGTGTTGACGATATCAAACGGGACACCGCTCATATCCATGATGGTTGCTTTGGCGCTTCCGCCCGGCCCGAAGATCTTCTGGAGAAAATCGCTCAGGTTTGACGTGTGAATGAATGTCTTCGGCTTGAACATGAACGAATACCGCACATCGTTCAGCTTGCTGTCGAGCCTGACGAGAAACCTCGTAAACTTTCCGTAGAATGGACCTTCCTTGGCTGAGCCGCCCATTCCCAATCCCGTCACTTTCTCCGTATCGAGGAACTGCATGCGGGCCCGGATCTCTGCAATTTCAAAAAAGGCAGGGGTATCGATTGTCACATAATCGGCAAGATCGGGATTTTTTCCCTTCTTCGATGCGACGATAAGGTCTTTCAGAACCGTGATCTGACTGGCGGCGTTCTCGTCACGGTCATCGACAAACATTTCCTGGAGCTCCTCGAAGTTCATCAACCAATAAGGGAGTTCCAGCTCCGCGATAGGAAGGTAATTTGCATCGGCGCCGAAAGCCGCATGATATTCGTTGTGGATGTCGATGATGATGATATTCGTGTCAGGGAGGGGAACAACTTTCTGAAGGATCGAGGCCACGGTGCAGGATTTCCCCGAGCCGGATGAACCGACAACGGCGATATGCTTGCTGAAGAACTTGTTCGGATCGAGAAAGGCCCGCTCCTTTTCGAACATTGAGAGCTGTCCAAGCGAGTATCCGAACTTCTGGAAGATCGAGAAAACAGCCGAGAGGTCCTGTTCCTCGGCAAAGTACACGGGTGAATCGACCGGCGGGAGAATCGAGACGCCACGCTCGTACCGGCCTGCTTTCACCGTTCCTACGAGCGTTACCGTGAGAACGACCCTCTGCTTCATTTCGCCATCGATCGAGAGGTCGTGCTTTTTCACTTCGGAGACCATTGCCACAACAATCACTTTTCCCACGGGAATAAGCACATAACTCCCGAGCTGGCCCAGGAAATAGACTTTTCCGCCGATCTCCTTCTTGAGAGAGGTGATGGTATCGTCTATCAGCACCGTCAGTGCCCCGCTGTTCACTTCTGTAACAATTCCGATTTTCTTTTGTTCAGTCATGGCAGCTCCGGTAGGAGTGTTGCAAGATTAGTTGATGCGTTTAATGACAACCATCGTTCGGTCATCAGTCTCATCCGACCCGCGGGAATACTTCTGTACATCCTCCATAACGATCGAACAGAGTTCCTGTGCCGACTTGTGCGCGTATTCCTGAATAAGCTTCTGGAGCCGCGGTTCTCCATAGAGGTCTCCATTCGTGTTATGCGCCTCGCTTATCCCGTCAGTGTAAATCACAAGGACATCGTCGACCGAAAGATAGGTATTTTCAACATTATATGTCTCTTCCGGAAACGGCCCGAGGATCTGTCCGGTCGGCTCCAGAACTTCAACTCTGTCTTCCCTCGCATGATAGAGGATCGGGCTGTTATGTCCCGCGTTGGCATAAAGAATCAGGCCCTTCTTGTCGTTAAAAAGCTCTGTGTAGAACAATGAAACGAATTGCTCTTCGGAAAACGCCTGGTTCAGAAGCTTATTCGTCCTCGACATGAGGGTCGTGATCTTGGTATTATAGGAGACCGCCATCCGGATTCCACCCACGACATACAGGGCCTGCGCGGCCGCCCGAAGACCTTTGCTCGCCGCATCACCGACAATGATGGAAAGCCGATCCTTGTCCTCGTCCCCATAAAGGTAATCGAAGAAATCCCCACCGACAATCCTGTCCGGAATGGAAATTCCATGAATGTCATAATGGTGAAAACGCAGAGACGGCTCTGGAAGAATACTCTGCTGAATCTCACGGGCCTTGTCGATATCCTTTGCCAGCTGACGGGCCTTCTGCTCAATGCGCTTTCGGCTGAGCAACGATGAGACCGCCACGCTGATGATGTTCAGCATGGGGAGCTGATCGTTGTCGATGGTATCCGAATTGACGGCCAGAACATACTGGTAAATCTGGGTGTCGGCGTAGGGCACTTTCTCGCCAACACCTGTCGCAGAATACCGAATGATTCCCTTCTTCATGAGATAGCTGTCGGTTTCAATTGCTATCAACGATCGCTGATCGCCCAATCGCACGAAAATCGGGTAATTCGCTACCTGGATGCGGTATCCCTGATCGAGCCGCTCGATAAGACCGATCTGGTGGATGAGTCGATAAGATTGGGTCGAAGAATCAAATTGCCAGATTCTTCCCCCCTTCACGGCGATATTCTCGTCTTTTACGATTTCGTTCAGGACATGCTTCAGCAGGTCTTTCTCGGTCTTGAAGTGCTCCGAGGCAAAGCTCTCGATGGTTCTGTACAGTCTGCGGTGATTCAATGTGTCTGGATGCCTTTAGTCAAGGGATTTTGTCGAATTCGCCGCGAACGAAGAGGAGCCCGCGGATCGGGAGGTGGATTAGCGTTTGAATAGCTCCCAATTTCTTTCAGAATTGAAAGATACTCAATTTTCAGCGGAGAATCAAACAGTCGGAGGAGGTTTAGGGAGGGGATCTTTCTCGTGCTGCCTTAATTCCTCGACGCCCTCTTTCCCCAGGACATACTCAAGCTCTTCGAGGCAGACATCGAACACCGATTGTTCTCCTCCTTTGACGACGCTGCAACACTCCGGCCGATTCGCAAAATCGGCATCATCGAACGCAAGGACTCCCTCTTCAATCGCAAGAGGGTACGCGACACAGAAGAAGGGCTTGAGGAAGAACTTTGGGAGCCCCTCTGCCGTTGCGGCTTTCTGAAGCGTGCATCGCCCCACGCTATCGAGAAATATGCAACCATAGGACCTCGTTTGCGTCCCCAAACATTGTCCCGAGGGGAAATCAGCGTCCTGTTGGTACGAGTTGTCGAACCATGAATCGGGATTCTTGTCCTGATGGGGCTCCATATGCCGTTGGATCAGCTCTTGGTGATCCAGAATCTTCTTCTGCTCGGTCGGATCGAGCCACACCCCCTCGCGGCAACACTTTGCGTTGCAGTTTTGCATGGAGCATCCCAGGGCGAAGTTTTTGTTCAAGAATCCTTTCTCAACGCCAAGCTCGGGAACGTGTGCGAGATGATGCTTGCGAAGTACAAACTGCTCTTTTGGGACCTTCATAGATGGGATAATTCCCCTTCCTTAAGTTTGTTCATCGTCCGCCAATCTCTTCTTCAGTGCTGCGAGTTTCTGCAAGGCCTCCAGTGGAGTGAGCTTCTCAATGTCGATCTCCTTGATTTCCTTTCGAAGGCGGTCGTCTTTCACTTCAAACAATGTCATCTGCACCTCATCTTGTTCCCCTTTCAACCTCTTACCTCCTCCCCGAACGGTCAGATCGGCAGACTCCAGACTGGCAAGGATCTTTTTCGCTTTTTCCGTCAATTCCTCGGGAAGGCCGGCAAGCTGGGCAACCTGAATACCGTAGGAATGGTCGGCAAACCCTGCGACAACCTTGTGGAGAAACACGACCTTATCACCGTATTCGCGCACGTCGACCTTGTAATTACGAATCCGGGGGTAGTGTTCAGCAAGTTCATTGAGCTCATGATAGTGAGTCGCAAACAGTGTTCGCGCTCCGATTCGTTCATGGAGGTACTCCGTCAGGGCCCATGCTATGCTGATGCCGTCGAACGTGCTTGTCCCTCTCCCGATTTCATCCAGCAGAATGAGGCTGCGGGAACTTGCCGTGTTGACGATGTGAGCCGCCTCATGCATCTCAACAAGAAATGTGCTCTCCCCCGACGCGATGTTGTCGCTCGCTCCTACCCGTGTGAAGATCTTGTCCACAATTCCGATCCTCGCCGACTTTGCCGGAACGAAGCTCCCTATCTGAGCGAGGAGGGTGATAAGCCCAACCTGGCGCAAATAACTCGACTTGCCGCTCATGTTGGGCCCGGTGATAATGAGGATCTGCTCCTTTTCACCGTTCAGCAACGTATCGTTTGGAGTAAACTGGTCGCCCGGAGGCAGCAGCCGTTCGATGACAGGGTGACGTCCCTGTTCGATCCGGATCTCGAGGGATTCATCGACGATCGGCAGGACGAACTGATGATCCGCGGCTACCTCTGCCAGAGACACCAGACAGTCAATTGCGGCGATGGTCCTCGCATTCTCCTGCACCTCGCCCGCATGAGTTGTCAGGCCTGCCCTGAGCTCGTCAAAGAGCCGGCCCTCAAGGGCAGCGATTCTCTCTTCAGCGTGGAGAATCTTCTCTTCATATTCTTTCAGTTCCGGGGTAATGTACCGCTCTGCGTTCGTGAGCGTCTGTTTCCGGATATAGTTCTGCGGCACCTTGTCGCGATGGGTGTGGGTGACCTCGATGTAGTACCCGAAAACCGAGTTGTATCCGGTCTTGAGCGAAGAGATGCCGGTTCGTTGCCGTTCCTGCTCCTGCAGCTTCGCGATCCAGTCCTTGCCGCTGAAGGCCAGTGTCCGCAGCTCGTCAAGGTCGGCGCTGTGACCCTTCCTTATCACGCCGCCGTCCGCAAGCGACATCGGGGGATCGTCCGCAATTGCAGATGCGATCAGTCCAACGACCGCCTCCATCGGATCGAGCTTGGCTCTCAGCGATCGGACCATCGGAGAACGGCATTCACCAAGCACCGTCTTGACAGACGGGATTTGTTTGAGAAATTCCTTTAGAGAATTCAGTTCGCGCGGGTTGGCTCGGCCCGTGGCAATCTTCGCTATCAACCGCTCCAAGTCGCCGATGCCGTCCAATTCACCTGTCAGGGCTCTTCGCATCGACTCGTTCTGCACGAACTCCTCCACCGCCCCTTGACGCTCCTTTATCGGCTCCACTTTCTTCAGCGGACGATTGATCCATTGTTTCAGCAGCCTTCCCCCCATGGGCGTTTTTGTCCGATCTATGATAGAAAAGAGGGTTCCCTCCTGAGCGCCGTGGATCGTCGAGACAATTTCGAGGTTTCGCTTCGTCCACCCATCGAGGACAATCTGGTCACTCACATCGTAGGGAACGACCTTGCGAATGTGCGGCAGATTCGCCTTCTGCATTTCCTGCAGATAATTCATCACCGCTCCCGCCGCTACAACCGCCATTTTGAGCTCTTCCAGTCCGAAACCCTTCAGCGACTGAGTCTTGAAATGATTCACGAGAAGTTCGTAGCCATAGTCGAACGTGCAGACCCAGTCGTCGAGACGCGAAACTATGCCGGAAAAGGAATCCTTGAGCAGACGTTGAATCGTCTCGGCATCTCTTTTCTGAACGAGAAGTTCAGCCGGCTGCAAATTGGCGATCTGTTCGGGAAGCATTCTCAGGGGAACCTCTCCTGCTGAGAATTCGCCCGTCGAGACATCCACAAAAGCGAGGCCTGCGAGGTCCTGGGAGGTTGCGATGGCGGTAGGGAGTGCGATTGCTGCCAGATAATTATTGCGCCTCTGATCAAGGACCTTGTCGGAAAACGCCACACCCGGCGTGACGACCTCAATCACATCTCTCTTGACAATTCCCTTGGCAAACCGCGGATCTTCGAGCTGCTCGCACACAGCCACACGGTAGCCGGCTTTCAATAATTTGGGGAGATACGATTCGAGTGCATGATGGGGAAATCCGGCAAGAGGAACTTCGCCGGCAGCACCGTTTCCTCTCCGCGTGAGCGTAATACCGAGGACCTTTGACGCGATCTTTGCGTCTTCTTCAAAGGTCTCAAAGAAGTCTCCCATCCGGAACAGAAGAATCGTTCCGGGATACTTCGCCTTGACCTGCTGATATTGGCGCATCAGTGGTGTTGACATGGCGGTAACAATCAGCCTTCCAATTCCGCTTCAATCACAATGGAATCAGTTGAAGGGTCGATCCTCAGCGTTAGGACGTTGGGGCGGCAACAGACGTAACAATCTTCTACAAAAACCTGGTTTCTTCCCGCTGTCAGATCGACTGAAACTTCGTTCAGTTCGCCGCAGTAGCTGCAGAGGTATGTGCAGGATTCTTCCTGATTCATGCTCAAAGATATGCAATTTTTGGTGTGTGTGAAAGCTAAGAAGATTCTGGGTAGTGGGTCAGTTTCAATACTAGACTACAACGCAGAGTCGCGGAGGACGCAGACCTGCCTGCCGAAGTGATTCATTCACCATTTCAATATAGCGGAATGGTCGGCACGCAGGCAGGGGTTCGCGGAGAACAGCAGAATCA
>DATDRF010000082.1:0-16074 GCA_035291905.1 Bacteroidota bacterium | reverse complement strand
TGGCACTCGCTTTCGCGTGCTCACCTCTCGCCGGAACGGTGTTCGGGCTCATTCGGGGAGACCAGCACATTGATGCGCGTATAGGCCTTGGGCTCACGGCCATCATCATTGGAATTGTCCTGCTCCAGCTGAGCCATCAGCCTGCAAAAGGGTGAGGTCATGATCAGAAGTCCGAAATCCGCGGAGGTGTGCCGCGGTCGATTTCGGACTTCAGGCTTGAATCCTCTGCGGATTTTGGATTTCTGGCTTGAAGGGCAGGGTGAATCTTTCGTGAAATGGATGTAACTTTGGACGGCTATCGACGTGGGGATGACGTGAATGACGGAGGAAAGCCATGAAAAAGCGAAACCATCAGTTGACGGTGACATGGTACGGCCACTCGGCATTTCTGTTGGAATCTCCTCAAGGCACAAGGGTTCTCATTGATCCCTGGCTGGAAAATCCCAAATCGCCCCCGAACGCAGTCCGCGGCGTTGCCGCAGATCTGATTCTTGTGACCCATGGTCACAACGATCATGTGGGAAATGTCCTGGAGATTGCGGACCGGACAGGAGCCATGGTTGTAGCGATTCATGAAGTGGCTCTCTACCTGGGGCGCATGGGAGCTGCGAAAGTTCAGGCGATGAACAAGGGCGGTTCAATCGAGGCATCGAATCTGCGGGTCACCATGGTCGATGCACGGCACAGCGGGGCGATTGACATCGGGGAGGTTCCCATAGTTGGAGGCGAGGCTGCAGGATACGTCGTTGAATTCGAAAACGGATACAAGGTCTACCATGCGGGAGACACAGGCCCCTTCATGGATATGAAACTGATCGGCGAACTCTACAAGCCGCACCTCGCGATCGTGCCGATTGGCGGACTCTACACGATGGGTCCCCGCGAAGCGGCCTTCGCGTGCACCTTGATCAAGCCAAAAGCGATCATCGGAATGCACTATGGGACGTATCCGCCCCTGGCCGGGACCCCCGATCAGCTGAAGAAACATCTTCCGTCTCCCATGAGAAAAAGCGTTTACACGCTCATGCCTGGAGTCCCTCTCACTCTCTGAGGATTTGTGACTCAACACCGACGGCCACCTGATCAACGATCTCCGCTTCAATACGTCAAGGGAATCGGACCCAAGCGGTCAGCGGCGCTGGAATCCATCGGCATCACCACTGTAGACGACCTGTTGTACTATTTCCCCCGAGGGTACCTTGACCGAAGCACCATCGTCCCCATTTCGAGCCTCAAGTCCTTTGCCGCCAAAAGAGAAGAAGTGACCGTCATTGGAGACGTGTTTCGGCAGGAGGCAAGGAGATCGAAACGCTCCAACCGGATTATCTTCTTCCTGACCATCCGCGACAACACCGGTTACGTCCAATGCGTCTGGTTTGAAGGAATCAAATGGGTCAGGGAGGCCTTTGAGGTCGGAGAGATGCTTGCGGTTTCGGCGGTACCGACGCTGGACAAGCTCGGCCGGCCGCAATTTGTGCATCCCGAGTTCGACCGCCTGCGCGGCGCGCTGGAAGAAGACGAGCCCGACTGGGGGAAGATGTTCAACACCGGCGCGATCATACCAAAGTACTCTTCCTCGAGCGACCTCAGCAAGGTTGGCCTCGACAGCCGCGGATTCAGGAGAATTCTCCGGACTGCTACGCAGCAACATACCAACGGATTGACCGATCCCCTTCCAAAGAATATCCGTGCCGCCCGACAGCTTCCCGATTTGCCCAACGCCCTGAAGGCGATCCATTTCCCGGCCGATTTTGCCGAGCTCAAGACAGCGCGCACGCGGCTGAAGTTCGACGAGCTGTTTTACTGGGAACTCATGATGGCCTTCCGACGGAAAGCAAACACGGAAACAAAGGGGATATCATTCATCATTGAGAGCAAGCTTGCCCGGACGCTCGTGGATTCGCTCCCCTTCGGCCTCACCGCGGCCCAACGAAGAGTCACCCGTGAGATCGCCGGGGACATGCGCAGCACGCATCCCATGAACAGGCTCCTGCAGGGAGATGTCGGAAGCGGGAAGACCATTGTTGCGCTGATGGCCATGCTTGTGGCCGTGGAGAACGGCTATCAGGTGGCGTTCATGGCCCCAACAGAAATCCTGGCAGAGCAGCATGTGCGCACGCTGAAGTCATTTCTGGCAGAAATGCCCGTGAACCTCAGGCTTCTGATTGGAGGCCAGCGCAAGAAACTCAGAGAGGAAATCCTCGAGGATATCCGAAGCGGGAGAGCGAACATTGTGGTTGGGACGCATGCTCTGATAGAGGAGAACGTCCAGTTTGCACGGCTTGGATTTGTCGTGATCGACGAGCAGCACCGGTTCGGCGTTGTTCAGCGCGCGGGCCTCAAAGAGAAGGGATCTTCTCCGGACGTACTGGTGATGACGGCGACCCCCATTCCGCGAACCCTTGCCATGACCGTCTACGGAGATCTCGACGTCTCGACCCTCGATGAAATGCCCGCGAACCGGAGGCCGATTAGGACTGCGATACGGATGGAGGACCAGAAGGAACGAGTCTATTCATTCGTCCGCCAGGAGGTCCAGCAGGGGAGACAGGCGTATATCGTTTTTCCCCTCGTCGAGGATTCCGAGAAAGTCGATCTCAAGGCGGCGACCTCCGAGTTTGAGCGGCTACGGAGGGATGTCTTTCCGGATCTGAGCATCGGCTTACTGCACGGAAAGATGAAATCGGAAGAGAAGGAAGAGGTGATGCGTCAGTTCAAGGCGGGGAAAGTTCATGTGATGGTCGCAACGACGGTCATTGAAGTGGGAATCGATATTCCGAACGCAAGCGTCATGGTCATAGAAAACGCGGAGCGGTTCGGCTTGTCGCAGCTTCACCAGCTGAGGGGGCGGGTTGGACGCGGAGCCGACCAGTCGTACTGTATTCTCATTGCGAACTACGGATGGTTCGACAAAGGGATGAAGAATAATCCCATGGAGACGCAGCGGGAAAAGGAGCATGCCAGATTGCGGCTCGAAACAATGGCTGAGACGGCCGACGGGTTCAAGATCGCCGAGGTGGATTTGAAGCTGCGCGGGCCCGGCGAGCTGCTTGGGACGCGCCAGAGCGGCATGCCGGAATTCAGGATCGCCAACATCGTCGAGGATGCGGAGATACTCCTGTTGGCACGGGATGAAGCGTTCGCACTGATCGGGCGGGATCCGGAGTTGCGCATGGATGACCATGCGCCGCTGCGGGATCATTTTTTCGAGCTTTACAGGGAATCGTGGAATCTCGGGGCAGTAGGGTAATAACCAATGACAGAAGACCTTTACAGAGAAGTGACCTGCCGCAGGTGCGGCCAAAAGATGCTGGCAGTTGCATCGTTCTGCCCCCACTGCGGTGAGGTTGTAAGCAAGTCCTGGATCGAAAGGGTGACAGAGAGCATCAGGTCTGACAAGGAGGAAGGCCGGAGGAGTGTGAATCTTATCCCCGTTATCATGGGAATCCTTATCGCGGGGTATTTCTTCTACACTGCCATCGAGAAGGAATCGATTCAGGGCCTCATTGTCGCGCTTCTTACACTCTTCTTTGCCATTCGGTCGATGTTTGCCGGCCCTTCGCGGTCCGCCGAGGCGAAATCCGACGACCATGTGACGATTCATGAGGCCGGCGACGTCCCCGATGACCCCTTTGCAGACAAATTCTTCTGCGAGAACTGCGGAACGAAGGTTCCATCGGACGCAACTTCGTGTCCGAAGTGCGGAATGAAGTTCGGTAGTTGACGGGAGAAGCAGTCAACGAGAGAACGAAACAACGAATCAACGACACAATCTTCCGTTTTTCTCTCTTCTTCTTGCACTCTTACTCTCTTAGCCTCTTCCTCTCTCACTCACTTCTTCTTTCCCTCTCACTCTCTTCCTCCTCACCTCAGCTCCTTCGCTCCTCATCTCTCTCACCTCACCTCCTCCGCGATCAAAGTCAAGTCTTTCCTCCTCCTCATCGCGTCGCGAATGACGATTTTTCTTGACAAGAAACGGTAAAAGATTATATTTGTAACAAGTTGTACTTGTTCATTGAATCAAGTTGGCAGCTACACTCCACAATCGAAAGGTTCAGTTAACTGCTTGCTACGGCAATTGCATGTCGCTCTCGTCTATAACTTGAAAAGAGACGTTGAAGAGGAGGTCTCAGACGAGGGAGGGAGAGAGGCGAATGGCGAAGGCGATCAAATGATCGCCACGTCTGTGAAGAAAGAAGCGACAAGAACCGACACATACGCAGAGTGGGACACCCAGGAAACGATTGATGCCGTTCGTTCTGCGCTCGAAGAGCGTCATCGTGTCACTCTGATCGAAGCAAACGAAGAGGCCTATCAGAGGCTTCGGGAAGTTCAGCCCGACATCGTCTTCAACATTGCCGAAGGCTTTCGAGGAGCGTCCCGGGAAGCACAAATCCCGGCGATGCTGGAGATGCTCGGAATCCCGTACACAGGTTCCGATCCTATTACCCTGGGAATCTGCCTCGATAAGTCCCGGGCCAAAGAGATCCTCTCTCACTATCGCATTCCGAATTCCCCCTTCTCCGTTTTTTCTTCCCTCGATGAGGTCGCGAACGCGCAGGTTTCATTCCCCGCGATCGTCAAGCCGCTCCATGAGGGATCCAGCAAAGGCATCTACAACAGTTCTGTTGTGAAGAACGCGCAGGAGTTGCGCGTCGAAGCCGAAAAAATCCTCGTCGAGTACGGACAGCCTGCTCTGGCCGAGAAATTTCTCACGGGGCGGGAATTTACCGTTGCACTGCTGGGAAACGGAACCTCGGTGAAAGTCCTCCCGATTGTCGAAATCCTCTTCGATTCTCTCCCGAAGGAAATGAACAGGGTCTATTCCTACGAAACGAAGTGGATCCTCGATCAACTTGACAACCCGCTCGACGTACATCGATGTCCCGCTCCTCTTGAATCCGGCTTGCAGCAGAAAATCGAATCGATCTCTCTGCACGCGTATCGACTCCTTGGCTGCCGGGACTGGTGCCGCATCGACGTGCGCCTGGACGAACACGGCGAACCGCATATTATTGAGCTGAATCCGTTGCCGGGAATCCTCCCGAATCCTGACGAACATTCCTGCTATCCGCAGGCCGCCCGGGTGGCAGGGATCTCCTATAATCAAATGATCAACGCGGTTCTTGACGCCGCAATCCTGCGAAACCGACAGTTAATTTCTTAAGGAAAAGGAACTTGCTGGGCACCGATAAAGGGAGTTCTCATGGCGAAGAAGGTACACGTTGTAATCATATTCAATGAACCCACGCTGGTAACGGAATCAGGTCGAAAGTACATTTCCGAAAACGGCCAAATTCAACAGCTTGCCACAAAGGCAGAAGTGCTGGCAGTGGCAAACCGGGCCGAAATCGACATGTCCGAAGTGGGCGTCCTTGAAGAGCGCGAACATGTTCAGCGCGCATTACAACAGGAGGGCTACAAGGCCACTCTCTTTAATATGAACGGCGACGTGCAGAGACTGCTCGATTTTGTCAAGCAAAAGCAGCCGGATGTCATTTTCAACCTGTGCGAATCGGTTGGCAATGAATCGGCGCACGAGATGCACATTGCAGGGCTGTACGAACTTCTCGGAATTCCCTACACAGGCGCTCCCGCATTTGTCCTTGGCTCGTGCCTCAACAAGGCAAGAACAAAGGAGATCCTCGCGTTCCATGGCATTAAAACCGCCCGATTTGCCATTGTCAAAAATATCGGAGAGCTGCAGGAAGACCTTGGTTTGAAATACCCGCTCATCGTAAAACCGTCCCGGGAAGACGCCAGTACGGGAATCGACAATGGTTCGGTCGTCGAGGATCTTGCGGCTCTCAAGAAGAAGGTACGTGGGATCTTCAGCGAGTACGATCAGCCCGCCCTCATCGAGGAATATATCAACGGACGCGAGCTCAACGTCGCGATTGTGGGCAACAAGCGGCCGATTGTTTTTCCGATTTCCGAGATCGACTTCTCCGGTTTGCCGGCAAACTACCCGAAGATTGTCACATACAATGCAAAATGGATGCAGGGGACCATCGAGTATACGGGAACGGTGGGAGTGTGTCCTGCTCCTATCCCCGCCGAGTTGGAAAAGAAGGTGAAAGAGATTGCCCTGAAATGCTACAAGGTGATGGGGTTGCGGGACTATGGGAGAGTCGATCTCCGGATCGACAAGAACCTTGTTCCCTACGTTCTGGAAGTGAATCCCAATCCCGACCTGTCGGACGATGCGGGCTTTGCCAGGTCAGCGCGGACGTATGGGATGTCATTTGAAGACACCGTGGCCAAGATTGTCGAGTATGCTCTGGAAAGGATGCCGTAGCGGTTTCTATGGCCATTCGGCCGTTTACAAAAGATGATATGTTGCCGTTGAAGCAGATTCTCCTTGCAACAGAGGTGTTCAGGAATGAGGAAATTGAAGTTGCTGTGGAATTGATGGAATTGGTCGTGGAGGGGCCTCATCAACTTGATTACATCATGTTCACAAGCGTGGACGAGAACAACGTCGTGCAGGGATACTACTGCGTTGGACCGACTCCCATGACCGAAGTTTCATACGACCTGTACTGGATCGCGGTCGATCCAAAGAAGTACGGGGGAGGAGCAAGCAGTGAATTGTTGGAACACTGTGAATCGTTTGTGAGATCGCGGAACGGGAAGAAGATTATTGCCGAGACCTCGTCGCAAGCGAGCTACGATCGCACGAGGGCGTTTTACATAAAGCATGGATATGTTGAAGAGGCGCGCATCAGAAGTTATTACTCGGTCGGCGACGATCTGGTAATTTTTACGAAAACACTCAAGGAGGCTTGACTCTCCGTATGGAACTATGGCAGGAAATACTGCGACAAAGCGTTGACAGCGCGAAAGACCTCATAGACCGTTTCGATTTCGATCCGGCTCTTGCGGAGCGCCTGAATAAGTTGTTCCACATCCGGGTCAATCCGTACTATCTCAGCCTCATTCGTTACCCGGGAGATCCCATCTGGCTCCAGTGCATTCCCGACAAAGTGGAGCTGCAGGATGATAACGCTCCCGAGGATCCTTTGAACGAAGAGGCCGACAGCCCTGTCCCGAGCATCACCCATCGCTATCCCGACCGCGTCTTGTTCCTGGTGACGAGTCAGTGTTCGATGTACTGCCGTTTTTGCACCAGGAAGCGAAAAGTGAGCGATTCGAGCAAGATCAACTCAAAATGGATTCAGGGCGGAATCGATTATATCGCGGCGCATCCGGAAGTTCGCGACGTCGTGCTCTCAGGCGGCGATCCGCTCATGGTCACCGACTATGTTCTGGAGAGAATCCTGGCCTCTCTGCGCGCGATTCCCCATGTGGAAATCATCCGACTAGGCACAAAAATGCCCTGCGTCCTTCCCCAGCGCATTACGCCCAAGCTGTGCAAAATGATCAGAAAGTACCATCCGGTGTACGTCAATACCCACTTCAATCATCCGTGGGAATGCACGCCGGAAGCGGAAAAGGCCTGCGGTCTCCTTGCCGATGCCGGATGCCCGGTCGGTAATCAGGCTGTCCTGATGAAGGGGGTCAATGACGACGCCGACGTCATGATGGAGCTTCACAGGAAGCTTCTGAAGATGCGGGTTCGCCCGTATTACATCTATCAAGCCGATCTTACGAAAGGGACAAATCACTTCCGGACCCCTGTGAGCAAGGGGCTGGAGATCATGGACAAACTGCGCGGTCATACCTCAGGACTTGCCGTCCCTTACTATGTCATCGATGCGCCGGGAGGGGGAGGAAAGATCCCGATTCTCCCGCAGTACGTCCTCGGGCGCAACGGCAAAGATATCATTCTGCGCAACTTCAAATATGATATCTTCACATACCCTGATGTCGAGGAGAAGGAAGAGACACCGAGGAAACAGTCGACGATCGAGACAAAATACCGACGCAAGAAGACTGCTACCGTGAAGAAAGCTGCCGAACCGGAAGAGGTCCCTGTAGAGGTCGTCGTCGGCAAATAGCATCGCAGAAGCAACTGCAAAGCCCGACTCAGGTCGGGCTTTTTTATTTTGGGTAAATTCGATATACTGAACGTGCCGCCGAAAAACGAAAAAGGGAATATCACAATGTCATTGACCAACAAAACAGTAAGCGATATCCAGGCTGCTCTGAAAGAAGAGGGGTGTGACGGATGGCTGTTCTACAACTTCCGCGGATCGAATGTCTTTGCGACGCGGATTCTCGACCTTCCTTCCCACATCATGCAAACCCGGCGTTATTTCTATTTCATTCCGTCGGCAGGGGAGCCCCGAAAGCTTGTGCACGGCATAGAGGAGTGGAACCTTGATTCTGTTCCCGGCGGAAAGACCCTCTATGTGAGCTGGCGTTCGCTCGAAGAGGGGCTCAAGAAGCTGCTTGCCGGCGCCAAGCGTGTTGCCATGGAATATTCTCCGGGTAATGCCATTCCCTATGTTTCCAACATCGACGGCGGGACACTGGAACTTGTGAGGGGTGCCGGGGTCGAAGTGGTTTCGTCGGCAAACCTTTTGCAGCGATTTGAGGCGTGCTGGAATGAGGAACAGGCGCGTGACAACTTCGAGTGCGCAAAGCATCTCCGGGCCATTGTGGATGAAACATTTGGATTCATACGTCAAAGGATCATGGCGAAGGGGCGGTTGACGGAATACGACGTTCAGCAGTTCATGCTCAAGGAATTCGAGAAGAGGGGGATCTGGACTGAGGCGGACCCGAACTGCTCGGTAAACGCAAACAGCGCGAACCCGCACTATGAACCGACGAAAGAAATTCACAGCGAGGTGAAGAAGGGGGATTTTGTGCTGCTCGACCTCTGGGCAAAGAAGAAGAAGGATCACTCGGTCTATGCCGACATAACGTGGACAGGGTTCATCGGGGAAACGGTTCCCGATGAGCATCAGAAGATCTTTGAAGTTGTCAAAGGGGGGAGGGATGCAGGAATCGAGGCCGTGAAGAAGGCATTCGAAAAAGGAAAGGAGATTCGAGGATTTGAAGTCGATGATGCGGCGAGGGGATACATTGCAGGCAAAGGATACGGGGAGTATTTCATTCACAGGACCGGCCACTCGATCGGCGAGGTCATCCACGGTAACGGGGCGAATATCGACAATCTCGAAACCAGGGATGAGCGCAGGATCATACCGAATACCTCGTTTTCGATCGAGCCCGGCATCTATTTTCCGGGGAAATTCGGGGTTCGGAGTGAGATTGACATCTACATCTCGCCGAAGAAAGAGGTCATTGTGACGGGGCTGCCGATGCAGGAGCACGTGATTCCGATTTTGAAGTAGATGATCCTCCAACCGCCATCCGTTAGAAACGGACGGCTACAAGCCCTCGGTTTTGGCGCAATCCCGCAAAGCGGGATTGAGATCCGCCGGGCTTGTGAGCCGTCGCCTGCCTGCCGAAGTGAATGCGATAAGCTTCGTCGCAATCGAAATGGTCGGCACGCAGGCAGGGTTTTCAACCGATGGCAGAGAACCATCAGGCTCGCCGCAAAAAGTACTTGACAGGAAGTTGCGGAAGTTGTATATTGGAAACGAGTAAAACTTTAAAAGTTTCCAATCGTAACCAAGAATAAGCCGATTCATGAATGGATCGGTTCTTTTTTCGACTTACGGAAACGACAAATACGTTAATAGTTTCCTGATTTCGTTGAGGATATTATGACTGACATAAGCGAACAAGAACGAATCCTGGAGTCTGCCAGAGAAAAATTCTTTGAGCAGGGATTCGTGAAAGTCACGGTCGATGAGATTTCTGCAGACCTCGGGATGAGCAAGAAGACTCTCTACAAGTTCTTTCCGAGCAAAGAGGACCTGATCAGGAAGGTCATCCATCTTATGATGCGCCAGGCAAACCATCGGGTTGAGACAATTGTAAACTCCGACGTCCCATCCGTTGAGAAAATGTCTCAGATCCTTGTTTTCATCGGTCGCATGTGGGGGAGAGCGGGGCGTCAGTTCCCGATCGACATGAAGAAGTATTTCCCCGAGCTCTGGAAGGAGATCGAGGTCTTCCGCCGTGAACGGGTCCTGGTCAATATTCAGAAGATCTTTGTTCAGGCGAAACGGGAAGGCGTCCTGCGCGATGACGTGAACGCGCAGCTGCTCCTCCTGATGTTCCTGACTTGCGTTGAGGGAATTCTCAATCCGACCACCCTCTCAGAGCAGTCGTTTTCACTTTCCGAGGCATTCCAGGGAATCTTCAGGATTCTCTTTGAAGGTGCTCTAACGGATGAGGCGAGACGGCGATACCCGAGCATCGGGGCGGCATTTCCACAGAATACTTGACGAGGAACGGCATGAAACAATTCGTTGTGCTTTCCATGATCACGCTGCTCATCGGTTGCAGCGGCAACAGTGACGGCGAGATCACCGAAACAGGAACACTGGAGGCCACAGAAGTCGTGGTCAGCGCCCTTGCGGGCGGAACGGTCCGCGGCCTCCGTGTCGAAGAAGGGAGCTTCGTCCGCATGGGCGACACGCTGGTTGTTCTCGATGACACCGACTGGCGTTTTCAGCTGCAACAGGCGGAAGCCAGTTTGAGGGGGGCAGAGGCGACGTACAGGCTTGCGAAGGAAGGGCCGAGGAGGGAAGACGTGATCCAGGCCGAAGCGAATTATCAGAGCGCAAAGACAGATTTGAAACGGATGGAAGAGCTCTTCGGCTCGAAGAGCGTCTCGGAAAAGCAGCTTGAGGACACGCGCACGCGATACACGATGGCAGAACAGACCTGGGAGAAAGCGAAACGGGGTTCGCGCGGCGAGGAAATTGAGCTTGCAAAAGCCCGGCGAGACCAGGCATATGCCCAGCTGTCTTCACTGAAGAAAAAGGTGGATGACTGCGTCATCACATCGCCGCTGAACGGCACCGTCACAAAGAAATTTGTCGAGCGGGGCGAACTTGTCGGCCAGGGGATGTCCATCGTTCGCATCTCCGACCTGAGCCGGCTCACTCTCACAATCTATGTGGGCGAAGCGGTTCTCCCGAGGATCAAGCTCGGGCAGAAGGCCTCAGTGAAGGTCGATGCGTTTGAGCAACGATCGTTCGAGGCGGAGGTGATCTTCACGTCCCCGACGGCCGAGTTCACCCCGAAGAATATTCAGACCAAGGACGAGCGCGTGAAATTGGTGTTTGCCGTGAAGCTGCTGGTAGCCAATCCTGACGGAACTCTCAAGGGAGGGGTCCCCGCGGATGCAACCCTGACCCTCACAGGAGACACAGAATGACCGAATCGGTGACATTCAATGACGTGACGAAGGTCTTCAAGGAAGAGGGGCAGCCGGAGGTTGTTGCGGTGGACCATTTGTCATTTGCTGTTCGGAGGGGAGAGATCTTCTCGCTGGTCGGTCCCGATGGTGCGGGGAAGACAACAATGATTCGAATGATGTGCGGCGTTCTTCCCCCGACCGAAGGGGAGATCCGTGTGATGGGGTATGACATGAAGACCGATCGAACGGAGATCAAGAACCGGGTGGGCTATTTGTCTCAGCGGTTCAGCCTGTACGGCGACCTCACGATCGACGAGAATATTGACTTTTTTGCGGAGATACATCGGGTGAAGGACTACCGCATGAGGAAAGAGGAATTGCTGGAATTCACCAGGCTCACACAGTTCCGCGGCCGCCTTGCAGAACGGCTCTCGGGAGGGATGAAGCAGAAGCTTGCCCTTGCCTGCACCCTCGTCCATGCGCCCGACGTGATCTTCCTTGACGAGCCGACGACAGGAGTCGACCCTGTTTCCCGCAGGGACTTCTGGAAGATTCTCTCAAGCGTCCTGAAACAAGGGATTTCCATCGTTATGGCAACTCCTTATCTGGATGAGGCCGAGCGCAGCACAAGAGTCGCTCTGGTGAATCAGGGACGGCTGCTGATATGCGATACGCCCGAGAACGTCAAGGCCTCGTTTCAACATCATGTACTCGAAATTGTCTGCGATGAGCCTCGGGAAGCTATGGATCGGATACGGCACGAAGAAGGCGTGCAAAGCGTCCAGTTATTTGGCGATCGGTTGCACGTTGTCGTGCGGAAAGAGACAGCCAGCATGGACAAACTGCTCGAGAGCCTTCGACAGGGTGCCCTCCCGATCACCGGCAGCCGACTCGTCGCACCGTCCCTCGAGGACGTATTCATCTCCCGCGTTTCGTCATAAGAGGTTCATATGAAGACCAGACTACTTCTTCTCGCTCACTTTGCTTTGATTTATGCGCTTTCGGCACAAACTACAATCCCGCCGGAGCAGAGTATTCCCGTCAAGCTGGGGGAGTGCATCGATGCTGCTCTGACCCGGAATCCCGTCATGCAGGCCTCGCAGGCCAGGCTTGATGCTGCCGTGAATCGTGCCGACGAGGTCAGAAGTGCCTTCTACCCTCAGCTGAAGTTCACCGGAAGGGTTGCGCAGCTCAGCGAGGTTCCGGAATTCTCGCTCACCCTGCCGTTCCTCGGAACGCAGACTCTCTTTCCGTCGATCACGCAAAACTATGCCGCCAGGGTCTCCTTGCAGCAGAATGTCTTCAGCGGATTTCGCCTTGCCAGAAGCGCGGAAGCGGCGGAGTTTCAACAGACAGCGGTTCAACATGAGCTTTCCCGTGACAGGGAAGACCTCATCCTGAATGTTGTGACGGCGTACTGGAACCTCTACCGCGCCCGCCGGGTCGAAGCGGTTCTTTTACAATCCGTCGAACAGGTTTCGGCCCATGCGAATGATGTCGAGAATTTCCGAAAACAGGGGATGGCAACGGATCTGGATCTTCTCAAAGTCCAGACACAGCTTTCTGACATCAAGGTGAAGCACATCGAGGCACAGAGCAACGCCCGGCTCGCTACCATGGCCCTCAATATCCTGACAGGGACGCCTCTGCAAACCGCGGTTATCCCTGCCGACGAGCCTTCGGCTGCAGCCGACCCGGGGGGGTCACTTGGGCTTGATCGCATTATGCAGACGGCTCGGGAGAGACGCGCCGAGGTTGCGGCAGTTACCGCGCGGCGAGATGTGGCAAAGGCCATGGTCGGTGTTGCTCAGGGCGGCTGGTATCCGCAGATCGTTTTGTCCGCGAACTATGATTACGCCCGTCCGAATCAAAGAGTGATTCCTCCCAAGGATGCGTGGGAAAAGTCATGGGACGTCGGGCTGATCCTCCAATGGAACATATGGGACTGGTTTGCCACTGCGAAACAAACCGCGCAGGCAAAAGCCGGCCTCTCGCAGGCGGAAGCGTCCCTTTCGCAGATATCCGATGCCATATCCCTCGAGGCGGCACAGAACTTTTTTCGGACAGCTGAAGCCCGGGAGAAGATCAACGTCGCATCGCTCGGGCATAAGCAGGCCGAGGAAAGTTATCGAATCACGTCGGAAAAATTCAAACGCGGGCTGGCATCCAATACCGATCTGCTCGACGCCGAGCTGGCATTACTTCAGGCCAGGCTGACCGAGACGCAGAGCGTTGTTGAGCACGCGATTCAGGTTCACCGGCTCAACAAGTCGATGGGAGTGCCGTTGCGATGAACGAGAGGAACGCGGAATGTACGCAGTAGAAGTCGAGCGCCTGACGCGCCGATTTGGGACGTTTGTCGCCGTCGACGATATGAGCTTCAAAGTGAAGAAGGGCGAGATCTTCGGATTCCTCGGCCCTAACGGTGCGGGCAAATCGACTACGATCCGCATGCTCTGCGGATTGCTCGCCCCCACTTCGGGAAAGGCACTGGTGAGCGGATATGACGTCGGCTCGAATCCCGATGCAGTAAAAGCCAGAATCGGTTACATGTCGCAGCGTTTCTCCCTCTACGACGACCTGACGGTCGAAGAGAATGTGAACTTCTACGGCGGAATCTACGGATTGGAAAACAATCGGCTGAGGGAGCGCAAGAAATGGGCCATTGAAATGGCCGGGTTGACAGGAAAAGAAAAGTCTCTTGCCAGAACGCTCTCGGGAGGGTGGAAACAGCGGCTGGCTCTCGGATGTGCAATTCTGCACGAGCCGCCAATCGTCTTTCTTGACGAACCCACGGGCGGTGTCGATCCCGTTTCGAGACGCGATTTCTGGGACCTCATCTATTCACTCTCGGCCCGGGGTGTGACCGTGTTTGTCACCACGCATTATCTTGACGAGGCCGAGCACTGCAATACAATCGGATTGATCTATAACGGCAAACTTACGGCGCTCGGCTCGCCTTTGCAGTTGAAGGCCTCCCTTGAGAAATACAAGATCTTCGAAGTAGCCTGTGACCGGCCCGTCGATGCCATGGAATCGCTCCAAAAAGAATCGTGGGTCGTCGAGACCTCGATTTTCGGCTCGGCGTTCCATGTAAGCACGCGGGGAATTGAGGATCCAGCCGAACGGATTCGCGAAGTCCTCGGCTCACAAGGGATCGCGGTCCAAAATCTCGAGCGGATTGTTCCGTCGCTGGAGGACGTCTTCATTCACCTGATCTCGGAAGAGGGGGCAAAAGCATCATCCCCCGTGACTTCCCCGTGAAATTCGACATCATTATACCGATCATTCGAAAAGAGTTCAGGCAGATACGGCGCGACAAACGCACGCTCGGAGTCCTGCTCTTTGTTCCTGTGCTGATGCTTCTGATGTTCGGTTATGCATTGAATTTCGATGTCAAGAACACTTCCCTGGCACTCTATGATGAAGATCGGTCCTCTCAGAGCAGAGAGTTTGCTCTCCAATTCTGGAATTCCGAGTTCTTTGACCTGAAGTATGTGCTCCACGATGCGCGGGATGCCGACCGGCTCCTCGACGGGGAGCAGGTGAGGGTCGTGCTCATCATTCCAGCCACATTTTCGGAGCGTCTCGCGCGAGGCCAGGAGGCCACGGTCCAGGTCCTGATCGACGGAACCAACTCCTTTTCTGCATCGACGATCCTGGGATATATCAACGGCATAGTGCAACAGTATTCACTGAAGGTGATAACGTCAGCATTCTCGCGCACGGGAGGCGGAGCAGTGGCGGTCCCGATCGATTTCCGCCCGCGTATCTGGTACAATCCCGAGCTGCAGAGCGCGAAATTCCTCATCCCGGGATTGATCGCGTTCATTTTGATGATCGTTGCGGTGGTCTCGACGGCGCTCGCCGTGGTCCGCGAGCGCGAGCTTGGCACCATGGAGCAGATCATGGTGGCCCCCATAAAGCCTTCCGAACTGATCCTTGGGAAGGCCATTCCCTACACCCTGCTTGCCCTCATTGCAACCGCTACCATTCTGGTTGCAGGATACCTGCTGTTTGATGTTCATATCAAGGGGAGTTTCTTTCTCCTCTTCATCGTGACGCTCGTCTTCCTGCTCGGCAGCCTGGGTTTCGGCCTGCTGATCTCAACGATCGCGCAGACCCAGCAGGTTGCATTCATGATAGCAGCCATCGCCACGATGCTTCCCACCTTCATTCTCTCCGGATTTGTCTTTCCTATTCGGAATATGCCCACGTGGGTCCAGGCAGTCACCTATCTCATTCCCGCAAGGTATTTTCTCGTTGCCCTGAGAGGGATTATCCTCAAAGGCGCGGGATTCAGCGCGTTTTGGGATCAGATTCTTTTCCTTCTTGTGTATGCCGTTCTGACGCTGTCGATCAGTTCTGCGAGGCTTCGCAAACTTCTGCACTAAGTACGATATGAAGACCATTTTCCATATAATCACAAAAGAGTTCATCCAGTTCCGGCGGGACAGGAAAATGTTCGGGTTGAGCTTCGTGGCGCCCGTGTTTCAGCTTCTGATTCTCGGCTATGCGGCGAACCTCGACGTTTCAGAAATTCCGCTCATCATCCTGGACCAGGATCGTACAAGAGAGAGTAGAAGCCTGATTGCGAATTTCACGAATACCGGGTATTTCAAGAACGTCGGATATATCGAGCGATCGGATGAAATCGATCATTTCCTGGATGATGGTCATGCATCGTTTGCCCTCGTCATTCCCAGGGGCTTTGGCGGCAAACTTGCTGCCGGCGAATCTTCACCTCTACAATTGATTGCCGACGGATCCGAGACGACTGCAGGCGGGATTGGCGTGAGCTACGCGTCCATTATCATAAGCCGTTTTTCCCAGGATGTCCTGTTGGAGACGCTTCAGCGGCGGGGTGTTACCAAACTTCCGCCCCG
>DATDRF010000081.1:0-2132 GCA_035291905.1 Bacteroidota bacterium | reverse complement strand
ACGTGCTCTCACCTTCGACCTTCTATGAAATACAGGCAAGCATGAACTTTTCCATCAACCGCTCAGGGTATTCCGACGACAATGGCGACGGATTCTGTGCCCTGGATGAAGACGGGAAATTCCTGACCTTGTCAACGCTTGCAGAGGGGAACAAGTATATTTCCAATAACGACCTGTCAAAATTCTTCAGGAACCAGGACGAGACCGCCAGTTCGACGACGAATCCGTTCAATGCCGGCAACACGACGGTGCGCCTCAATCGGCCGGGATTCTATTATGAGAATTTCACAAATCAGGTCATTACACTCAAAGGCGATGGAACCAGCCAGATCAATGCGAACCACCAGCTCAAAGCGGGCTTCCAGGTTCGACTCCACGATCTCGACATGGTCCGAAGGTCGTCGTACCTCGGTGCAATGGATACCCGAAAGCAGTTCTATACGGAGGTTTGGAATCGCAAGCCGACGGAGTTTGGTCTCTATTTGCAGGATAGGATGGAATATGCAGGCCTTATTATCAATCTCGGCGGCCGTCTCGATGCCTGGAACGTGGATGCCGAGGATTTCTCGAACTACTTCGCTCCCTATACCACCTCTCTGATACCGGTGGATACAGTGGCCGGCGTATCGACCCTTGTCACGGATCGCGTGACCAATCGCGCCCGCGAAGTCAAGACCGAGTTTTCCTTCTCTCCCCGTATCGGCGTCTCCCACCCGATCTCGGATGAAGCAGCCATGTATTTCTCATATTCACGCAACACCATGCCGCCGCCGTTCTCACGCCTCTATGCGTTCTACAACAACTTTGGAAACATTTCTCTTCCCAACGTTTCCACCGTAGGACAGGAGCCGTATCGTTCTTCCAACTATGAACTCGGCGTTCAATGGGAGTTCATGCCTCAGAAATTCGGCCTGAACTTCACCGCGTATCTGAGAGATATCGAAAACTACGGATTCTATTACTTCAACGTCGTTCCAAGGTCTGGGACCACGGGAACAAACTATTACATCGGCACCTCCGCAGGATATGCCGATGCACGCGGTGTTGAAATAAGCGTTCAGGCGCTGCCGCAGTCGTATTTTGACGGAACTGTGACAGTCGTCGGGCGACTCAACTATGCCTATACGTACATCAAAGAGTCGGCGTTCGCAGGGCTTGACAAGCAGATGCAAACGTCATTCAGCACCTCGGGCGGCGACAGTGCGAGGCTCGCAGGTGATCTTCCCTTCGAAGATCTCAAGTTCTACAACAAGATCCAGACTGATGTGCGGGGAACAAACAGTACCCTGACGGGCGGCTATGATCGCGCTCACCGGATCAGCTACACGCTTCTGCTGACCTTCCCCTACGATATCAGGGTGACCTCGATCGGAACGTTCCAAAGCGGCTTCTACTACCCGCTCACGCAGGTCGACCCCCGCATTTCAAGTCGGGAGCTTGGGCAGGCGCCGTGGAACAAGATGGTCAACGTCAGAGTGGAAAAACTGTTCGCGCTTGCAGGTCTTCGAATCGGAGTGTTTGTGGATGTAAAGAACATCTTCAATTCTGAGAACATCCTCGCTTATGACTATACGACAACCGGAGCGGTCCTGTGGGAACAATCAATAAAGGACGGCAATCCGGATCCGACGGGGACAATGAAACGGCCGGTCGGCACGGATGGGACACTGTTCTATGACATTCCGCGCGAAATCTATTTCGGCGCGCGCATTGAATTCTAACGATTGCGTGAGTTGACCAACATCTTCTGAAAAGGAGCATGAGTATGAGACGCACTCTTTGTAAGACAGGCCTGATCGCCATCGCGTTTCTGATTGCCTTGGCCTCGGACCAATCATTCGCGCAGACGACCCCTGCAAATTCCGTTGTCGGGTTCCCGGGGGCCGGCGCACTGACGGCGGGAGACCTTTGGGAGTCGCTGTTGCCCGAAGCGTTCGGCCCATTCTACGGTGAAGCGGGGGACGCACCGACACGCGGAAATCGCCAGTTTATCAGGTTCGGCAATTTTGACCGTAACTGGACAACGCCGAACGGACACTGGCCGGGAGCATTTCCGTGGACGATGTTCTGGGCTCATTACATGTTCGTCATGGAATTTAACCCCGACACAACATGGAATCGATCCCAAATCG
>DATDRF010000080.1:0-11344 GCA_035291905.1 Bacteroidota bacterium | reverse complement strand
GTATGATTAAATATAGAATGCTTGCTTTGTTCGTTGTACTGGTCCTCCTGGCAACAGGTGTTGCCGTCGGACAGAATGCTTATATGAAAGGAAACAACGCTATTCATGCAGGTATCGGATTCGGAATGGCGGGAGTGTATGGTTCTTCCACTCTTCCCCCGATTACGGTCGGATACGAGTATGGATTTGAGGAAAAGATTTCGCTGGGTGGTGTTTTGGGGTATTCCGGGTCGAAAGAGACGTTTGGCGGTTTCGGCGAATGGACGTACACCTACATCATCATTGGAGCACGCGGCGGCTACCATTTTCTGGAGAACAACCCGGATCTTGATGCCTACGCAGGGCTGATGCTGGGTTATAACATCGTTTCCTCTTCAGCTTCAACGGTGAACACGGGATTCGGATCCTTCTCTGCAAGTGCTTCCGGAAGCTATATGATTTTCGGAATCTACGGCGGTGCACGGTACTACTTCAATCCGAATCTTGCTGTTTACGGCGAGCTCGGATACGGTCTCGGATTCTTCAATGTCGGAGTTGCGTACAAGCTGTAAAGCGTTCCAACTTCAAATTCAAGAAAGGAGAGTAAGTCGGTACTCTCCTTTTTTGTTTTCCGCCTGTATTGTCCTCGGATATCTCCTCCATCCGTAACACCTCGAAGTCGTTCCCTCCCAAAGTGGGTTTCGCAAAGCTTTTCAAATCAATGTCTTGCTTTTCATCAATGCATTTCCTACTTTAAGCAAACCACCGATCACCCCACCATTCTGATGTGCCACATTTGATGGAGCGTGCCGGACCCGCAATTCGAGAACAAAACCACCCCATTGAAGAAGCTCCCCCTGTCGTTAAGCTTCAAGAGATTTCTACCCCCGCGACCGATCCTTTAAGAGCAAAACAGTACAGCCGAATCAAGCTCGCCTTCGGGCTCGCACAGACCGGGCTCTTTTTTCTTCTTACTCTTCTCCTTCTTGCCACAGGGCTCACTGCCAGGATCGAGTCGATCGTACGCAATGTGTTTGACCATGACTATGCGGTCTTGCTCGCATTCGCCTTTGTTCTGGGTGCAGCCGAAACCGTCGTTGGCTTTCCGCTGAGAGTCTCCTCGGGTTACTTCCTTGAACATCGCCACGGCCTTTCGAATCAGTCGTTCGGCCGCTGGATTCTTGAAGGGGTGAAGGCCGGGCTCGTCGGCGGCGCGGTGACGGCTCCGGTCCTGATTGCTCTCTTCTGGTCTCTCCGAAACTTCGGGAATCTTTGGTGGCTCCCCGTGGGGATGCTGCTGTTCGTGTTTTCCGTCGTGTTGGCCCGGTTGGCACCGGTCGTCCTCTTCCCACTCTTTTACAAATTCAAGCCGATGGAAGAAAGCGGCCTCAAGGAACGCGTGATGGCCATCTGCGAACGGGTGGGGATGCGGATTACGGGGGTGTTTGTTTTCGACATGAGCAAGAACACGAAGAAGGCAAATGCTGCGTTTACGGGGATCGGAAAGGCAAGAAGAATCGTTCTCGGCGACACTCTGCTTGCGAATTTTACGGATGATGAGATTGAAGCGGTCGTTGCGCATGAACTGGGTCACTACAAGCTCCGGCACCTTCGGACCATGATCCTTGTCGGAACCGCGAGCACGTTCGCGGGCCTCTACGTAACGGCCCAATTGTATGCCGCCAGCCTGAATTGGTTCGGCTTCGCATCGGGCGACGCTGTTGCAGCACTGCCGCTCCTCGGCCTGTGGCTCGCACTATTTTCCTTTGTGACGGCCCCTTTGAACAATATCCTCTCGCGTTTCCATGAACGTGCTGCAGATCGGTTCGCTGTTCGGTTGACGGGAACGAAGGATTCCTTCGCCAACGCTCTGATAAAACTGGGACGGGTGAACCTGGCAGACACGGATCCGCATCCCCTTATCGAGTTTCTGTTTCATAGTCATCCCTCGATAGGGCGGAGAATCAAGTATCTGGAAACGGTGCACGTTCCATGATTATGACTTTGATCAAGGGGGTTGTGGTGCTCTTGCTGGCAGTTCCTTTCTCGCTGCTGGCGCTGTTTTCCATTCCGGTGGAACGAACCGGAAGGCTTTACCACTGGTCTGCCTACGCATGGTCAAAGACCATTCTGTGGATATTTCGCATCAATGTGAAAGTGCAGGGGCTTGAACACATCGAAGGGAAAGAACGAGTGATCTATGTGGCGAACCATGCGAGCTGGTTCGATATTCCTGCAATGATTGTGGGGATTCCGGACCAGATCAGGATCGTTTTCAAGAAAGAATTGCAGGTCGTGCCGATCTGGGGTTGGGCCCTCAAATTTGGCCCCTATATCGGAATCGATCGGGCGAACGCCAAGGACGCGTTCAAGAGTCTGGACAAGGCAGCGGAACAGATCCGCAAAGGCGCTTCGGTGCTCTTGTTCGCCGAGGGGACGAGGACGAGGGATGGCAAGCTCCAGCCGTTCAAGCGCGGGGCTTTTGCGCTGGCCGCGCGATCGGGCGTTCCTGTTATTCCCGTTGCGATCAACAACAGCTACAGGATTCTGCCGAAGGGCTCCCTGCGCGTACATCCGGCCGACATAGACCTGGTGCTGGACAGTGCCATTGAGACGCAGGGGATCGGAGGGAAAGAGGATGAGCGCGAATTGATGGAGAAGGTTCATCGTGTGATAGAGAAGAATTTCGTTGAACCAGTGTGAAAGAAAGCCATGCCGGTTTCATTGAAGGATGTCGAACACATCGCCCGCCTGGCGCATCTGGATTTCAACGATGCCGAAAAAGAGGCTCTCACCCATCAGCTCAATGAGATCCTCAAGTATGTCGAACAGTTGAACAGTGTCGACACGGAGAACGTGAAACCCCTGTCGCATGTGATCGAGTTGAGTAATCGCCTGAGGGATGACAAGGTGACTCAGGGGTTTTCATCCGAGGAGGCGCTTCAAAACGCGCCTGCGAAAACAGACAAGTTCTTCAAGGTTCCAAAAGTCATTGGGGGAGGGAAGGGGAAGAACAAGTCATAAGTCTTTAACGTAAAGTCGCAAAGAGCGCAAAGGAACGCAAAGAAGGCAAACAATAGCACCAACTTGGGGGGAAAAATGAACGAAAATGAAATCTCAAACAAGGTCATAGGATGCGCGATTTCAGTGCACAAGGCACTCGGCCCGGGATTGCTTGAGAGTGCGTATGAGGAATGTCTGGCAGCGGAAATGGAAGATCAGGGTCTCGTTTTTGAACGTCAGAAACCTGTCCCTATCATTTATAAGCGCGTAAAACTTGACTGTGGGTATCGTGTCGATTTTGTCGTTGAGAACAAACTTGTCGTTGATTTGAAGGCTATAGAGGTGGTTCCGCCAGTGATGTATGCTCAAGTGTTGACATATAATCGCTTCCTGGACAAAAGGTTGGGATTGCTGATTAACTTCCATGTGGAGAGATTGGCGGATGGCATTCGGAGGATTGTCAACAAACTTCCGGAGTGATTCAACCTCTGCGTACCTTTGCGTCCTTTGCGCCTTTGCGTTATAGTCTATGAAAAAAAACAAAGTCATCGGAGTCATCCCAGCGAGGTATGCTTCACAGCGGCTTCCTGCAAAGCCGCTCATTGACCTCCTTGGCAAGCCAATGGTCCAGCGGGTCTATGAGCAGGCTTCGCGGGCGCGGCTCGTGAACGAGGTGGTCGTTGCGACCGATGACTCTCGCATCGAGCTGGTGGTGAAGCAATTCAGCGGCAACGTGATGCTCACCTCGCCCGAAATCCGCAGCGGCAGCGACCGGGTGGCCGCCGTCGCAAAGGAAATGAAGGCCGACATTTTTGTCAACATTCAGGGAGACGAGCCTCTGATTGTCCCCGAGATGATCGACGAGGCGGTCCAGGTGCTGCTTGACGACCCGGATGCACCGGTCGGCACATTGGTGAGGAAGATCGAATCGACGGACGAGCTGCTGAACCCTGGCATCGTCAAGGTGGCGCTTGCGGAGAACCGCTACGTGCTCTATTTTTCGCGCTCTGTGATTCCATTCCTGCGGGACGCCCCAAACCAAAAAGAATGGCTCCGACATGCAACGTTCTACAAGCATATTGGCCTGTATGTCTTTCGCGCCGCTTTTCTGAAAACGTACAGCGGTCTCCTGGAATCACGCCTTGAACAGGCGGAGAAGCTCGAACAGCTGAGAATACTGGAGAACGGATACAAGATCAAAGCAGGCGTTACGAGATTCGACAGCATTCCTGTCGACACAATGGAAGATGCAGAAAGGGTTATTCAGATCCTGAAGAAACCCTCATAACGATTATTGCTGAAGGAAGGTCATGGCAAGAAATCACGTCAAGTATGTCTTTGTCACCGGCGGCGTCGTTTCGTCCCTCGGAAAAGGAATCGCAGCGGCATCTCTCGGACTTCTTCTCAAGTCCAGGGGGCTCCGCGTCACGATTCAGAAGTTTGATCCTTACATCAATGTGGACCCGGGGACGATGAATCCCTTCCAGCACGGGGAGGTCTATGTGACGGATGATGGGGCCGAAACGGACCTGGATCTCGGGCATTATGAGAGGTTTCTTGACGTGAGTATGACCAGGCAGAACAATGCCACCACAGGTCAGATCTATTATGAGGTGATTTCGAGAGAGCGAAAAGGTGACTACCTCGGCGCGACGGTGCAGGTCATTCCGCACATAACGGATGAAATCAAGCGGCGTATCGCAAGCGTGGGCGCCTCAGGAAAATACGACGTGGTCATCACCGAAGTCGGCGGAACCGTCGGCGACATAGAAAGTCTCCCGTTTCTTGAAGCGATTCGTCAATTCACCCTGAGTGTCGGCCATCGCAATGCCCTCAACATTCATGTGACCCTTGTTCCCTATATCCGATCTGCAGGCGAGCTCAAGACAAAACCGACACAGCACAGCGTCAAAACCCTGCTGGAGATCGGGCTGCAGCCCGATATTCTGATATGCCGGTCGGAGAGGCCGTTGTCGATCGATCTACGCGAGAAGATTGCGCTGTTCTGCAACGTGCAGCCCGAAGCCGTCGTAGAAGGGCGGGACGTGAGTTCAATCTATGAGGTGCCGTTGGTATTCGAGCGCGAGAAGCTGGATCAACTCGTCATCGAGAAGCTGAATATCAAATGTTCGAGGCCGGATCTGCGTCGGTGGACCCGCTTCGTGAACCGAGTGCAGCGCCCGACGGGACGGGTCACCATTGGCATATGCGGTAAATACACCGACCTTCTCGATGCATACAAGAGTATCAACGAGTCGTTTGTTCATGCCGGGGCCGAGAATGACGTTGCTGTGGATCTCAAGTGGGTGAAGGCCGAAGAAATCGAACGTCACGGCCCGGAAAAGTACATCCAGGGTGTCGACGGACTCCTCGTCCCGGGCGGCTTCGGGGAACGCGGAGTTGAGGGGAAAATCGCCGCCATCCGGTACGTTCGGGAAACGAACATTCCGTTCTTCGGCATATGCCTTGGGCTGCAGTGTGCGGTGATTGAGTTCGCGCGCAACGTGTGCAACATGCAGGGAGCAAACAGCACGGAATTCAAGAACACCAGGTACAATGTCATTGATCTCATGTTGGACCAGAAGAGCGTCAAAGCAATGGGCGGAACGATGCGTCTGGGAGCATACCCGTGTCTCCTGACGAAAGGGACCAAGGCGTACGCTGCGTACAAGAAGGAACTCATCTACGAACGTCATCGGCACCGCTTTGAAGTGAACAACAAGTTCCGAAAGAAGCTCAACGACAACGGGATGATCTTCAGCGGCGTCGCACCGGACAATTCGCTGGTCGAGATTATCGAGCTTCCCGGTCATCCGTGGTTTGTCGCCGGACAGTTTCATCCGGAGCTTAAGTCGAGGGCAATCAACCCTCATCCCCTCTTCAGGGATTTTGTGAAGGCGGCAAAGGACTATCGTGAGTCTCATCACGATTGAAGCACGGGAAAACGGCGATGCTATGAAAAAGGAGAGGAAAAGATTCTGAAGAGAATGATATTTCTGATGACGGTTGTTCTTTTCTTCTGCGAGGTGCCGGTATACTCTCAGAAGTCCACCATGAATCTGGAGTCCCTTATTCGTGAATCCGGGATGATCTTTGCGGGAAGAGTGATTGACATTGAGACCGGGACGAAAGATCGGATGAACCTGTACATGACGCGTTACACGTTTGAAGTTCTCGAGCCGATTTACGGCGTCGAGGGAGATACCGTCGACATCAAGCAATACGGCGGGGAAGCGAATGGAAAGGAGCTTTATCCGGCCGGTGTACCGAGATTTGAAAGGGGCGAGGAGGTCCTGGTTATGCTCTACCCGCTGAGCAGGATCGGCATGACGAGCACGGTGGGAAAGGATCAGGGCAAGTTCTGGATACGTGAAGAAGATACTTCCGGGACGAAGGTCGTTTTCAACAAGATCAAGAACCTGGGCCTTTTCAACAAGCTCAAAAACCCCGGATTGGTGGCCGAACCGGAATGGATCGGCGGCCAGCGGGACTCCCTGGCGTATGATAGATTCCTGGAAACAGTTCGGAATCTGACGGCAAAACTCAAAGACCAATTGAAACGATAGACAGTCTCTGCCTTCAATCGAATCCTGACCTCCCACTCGATTCGATTTCGCGGTCCCAATGCGGATCCTTCTGACGAGAATCATGAAAAAACCAACAGCCATATCGATGCTTCTTGTCGGCATACTCCTCCTCGCCGGATGCAGTGCTGCCTCGAAGCTTCGGTCTTCCCTTGGCACGAAGTTCCGCTACACGTATCTCCTCACTTCCCCGACTCCCACCGGAAAGCTCTCTTATGCAGACGAGCGCATCAAGGTCATTTTTCGCATCGACGCAGGTGCGATCCGCTTCAAGCTTACCAATCTGACCTCTTCTAATATCACGATCGATTGGTCGGGGGCGGTCATCGGCGTTCTGGGGAAATCCCATCCCCTCCGGTCAATTCGGACGTACTATTCCCAGGACAACATCCCTGCGGTATCGACAGTCGTTCTGCCAAAAGGATACGTCATCGAAATGGCGATTCCGGTTTCGAGCGTCTATCATGACGGATTGAAATGGCAGGAGAGAGACCTTCTTCCGACAACGGACAAGAATTCGGAGACCACGAGGAGGCGCATCCTTGCAAACAAGAACGGGATCGTTGAGTTTCTTTTGTCGATGAAGTTCGAGGGAACAGGGGTCGTGGACTACAAATTCCGATTTAAAGTCTCGTCTGTTGACGAGATTCCCTGGGAGCAATACCGAAAGCCCTGGCGGCCTGTGCCGCCGAAACCGAACAACTCCTCGAAGTTCACCGCGGGAGACCAGATCATGACGGGGGCGATTATTGTCGGCGTCGTCGGCATTGCCGTCGTCCTCCTCTCGCAGAAGAAAACTCCGCCGGTCGAGTAGCAGAAATTTTGTCCTTGACTGCATCCATCCTCATCGTTAACATTCGCTCGTTCATCGGTTAAGGGGGTCTTCAGAGGTTCCCTACCGCTCCACACGTCACACTTCTTCGGGGGGTCTATGTTCAAAATCATCGCTGGTATTCTCATCTTTGTCGTTGCCGCTCCGGCACAGCATGTCGTTCCGTTTGCATCGAGGGATAACCTCATCGAACTTACTGTTGAAAACGCATCAGCGTTTCGGCAGGAACACATAACGGTTGAAGTGGTGGGCGTTCCTTCGTGCGTGAGCTTCACATCCGCTCGCTATGCCGTGGAGGGTCTCGGCGAGTTGGAGAAAAGAGCGGCCATATTCAGGTTTTCCGTCGACAAATCGGCGCCCGTTGGTCGAGAACACGTATTGGCGTTGAAGGTATCGACTCCTGCGGGCCAAAGTTGGACCAAAGAGATCAGATTCTCCGTCGCTGCTCCTGAGAAATTCGAGCTCTTCCAGAACTATCCGAATCCGTTTAATCCGACAACAGTTGTCAGTTATCAGTTGTCAGTCGTCAGTCACGTAAATCTCCGGGTTTTCGACCTCCTCGGGCGAGAGGTGGCAACCCTGATTGATGAGAAGCAGACAGCCGGCTACCACCAGGAAACATGGGATGCGTCCCGATTCTCGAGCGGTATGTATTTGTATGAGCTCGTTGCCTCTTCTGATCAAGGGAAAACCGTCCTTCGCAAGACCATGCTGCTGGTAAAGTAGGGACGATGAGGCGTACTCATCCCCTCCTCTTGTGGCTGAAGGTTACCTTCTTCAAAGGTTGAACTGAGTTGAAGGTAACCTTCGAATTCAGCGCAACGGGCGGATGTGTTTAACACATTGCATTTCCCTGCCATCTTCTCTATCTTGCCTCCGTTCTCTTACTGGCTCTTTCCTTCTTCTTATCCTCACCACTCTCATGAGCCCTCACCATGAAAACCTCTCTGTTTCTCTCAATCGTTTTGGGTGCTTGCCTTCTTCAAGGTCAAAACCAAATGGCTGATGTCGTCTTCACGAATGGGACGGTCTGGACGGTCAATCCGGCACAGCCGAAAGCACAGGCAGTTGCCGTTCTCCGTGATAGAATTCTTGCGGTGGGATCGAATGCAGAAATCCAGAAGCTTACCGGGCCTTCGACGACCGTGATTGACCTGCGGGGGCGCTTGATGCTCCCGGGTTTCATCGACAACCATACGCACTTCAGCTCCGGGGGATTCCAGCTGCAGAACGTTGACCTGCGCAACGCAAAAAGCGAAAAAGAATTCGCCACGTTGATCAGAGAGCGAGCGAAGAAATTTCCTGACCGATGGGTCACGGGAGGTGACTGGGACCATGATAACTGGCCGGGCGGGAATCTTCCTACGAAGGAGCTCATTGACGGCCTGACGCCGAATACTCCCGTGTTCGTCAATCGGTACGACGGACATATGTCCCTTGCAAACAGCCATGCTTTGAAGCTTGCCGGAGTGACAAAAGATACGCCTGATCCCCCGGGAGGGACGGTCGTGAAAGATCCGAAAACCGGAGAGCCGACCGGAGTTCTGAAAGACGAGGCGATGAGCTACGTCTATAGGGTGATGCCCGGCGATTCACCCGAGGAACTTGAAGGGGCGATTCGGCTTGCCCTTGCGGAAGCCAGGAAGTTCGGAGTCACAAGCATACAGGATGTCTCGTCTGCATCGGACGTGCGCGTGTATCGGCAGTTGGCAAGGAAGGGAGAACTCACCGCCCGTTTCCATTGTCGGCTTTCGATAAGCCAGTGGGAGCATCTGACCCGCTCGGGAATCGAGGTCCCGTTCGGTGACGAATGGGTCCGTGTGGGTTCACTCAAGGCCTTTGCCGACGGCTCTCTCGGATCATCTACCGCCCTCTTCTTCGAGCCGTTCACTTCAGACCCGACCACGCGCGGTCTCCCAAGCGACATCCTCCTGGACGGCAGTCTCGAGAAATGGGCGCTCGGAGCGGACAAAGCGCATTTGCAGCTCTCCATCCATGCGATCGGAGACAGCGCCAACAGCAGAATCCTGGATCTCTTTGAAAAGGTCGTGAAAGAGAATCGGGCGTGGGACAGACGTTTCAGAATTGAGCATGCCCAACACATCCATCCAGGGGATTTCACGCGTTTCGCCCGGCTCGGCGTCATCGCCTCCGTTCAGCCTTATCACGTGATCGACGACGGCCGTTGGGCCGAGAAGAGGATAGGACACGATCGTTGCAAGACAACATATCCTTTCCGATCATTTCTCGACAACAAAGTGAAGTTGTCTTTTGGCAGCGACTGGACCGTCGGGCCGCTGAATCCCCTCCTCGGTATCTATGCGGCCGTCACGCGCCGAACGACGGACGGGGCTAATCCCAAAGGCTGGTTCCCTGAACAGAAGGTCCGGGTAGAAGAAGCCATAGAGGCCTATACCATTACCAATGCATATGCCGCCTTTGAGGAGAAAGAGAAAGGGTCGATAGCGCCGGGAAAGCTTGCCGATTTCGCGATCCTCAAAGAAAACATTCTTGCGATCGATCCGGTGAAAATCGAAAATGCCGCCGTCGACATCACTGTTGTCGGAGGGAAGATCGTCTATCGAAGAGAAAAATAGGGAGAAAGAATCCTTTACTGCGAAAGAAGATGGACCCACCGGTTTGCAGATTAGTGGAAGGTACAGCCCTAACTGCGGACGGAACAAGCGGGGGAGACTCGCAAAAATCTCTTAGGGTCCAAAAAAATGTCTGTTTTTTGTGTTCCGCGTCATCACTCCCACATTCGCAGAATTCTACTTTCCGATAGTTCATTGAGTCATCAACCGCTGAGGATTCCTCCCATGAAAAATATCCTACTGGTGGAAGATGAGGAAATGCTGGTGAATGTCCTTGCCACGGTGCTCGAAGACGAAGGATATAAGGTCCGCAAGTCCACATCTGCCGAAGAGGCCCTTGATTCGATCGGAGCATTCAGGCCCGACCTGATCATTTCGGATGTAAAACTTCCTCAGAAAGACGGTTTTACCATGCTGAAGCAGTTGAAGAATGACTCGACAGTTTCCGCGATTCCCTTCATTTGTCTTACCGCTCTGGACGACAACCAATCGGCGCAGCGGGCGAAGACTCTCGGTGCGGCTGCCTACATGACCAAGCCGTTTGATGTGGATGATCTCGTGAAAGTCGTTCGGCAAGTGTTGCGGTAGGATTTCTCTTCTCCATGGCCGCCGGTCTCCCAGAGACATGCCGGCGCGTTTCTTTTTCCCCCATTGACCCCGAGTTGCTGTTCGTCCCATTCCTCAGTAGTTTGAGATTGTCATCCATCCTTACACACATACGGAATATCCATGAAGCAATACATCCTTTATGCCATCATTGCGGGTGTTGCCTGGGGGATCGGGGGCTACTTTGAGAAGGCCGGACTGCGTGCGATGGGAATCCCGCCGATTGCAGGAATAACGTTGCGGACCGCTGTAGCAGTGATCGTGCTGGGGCTCATCTCCATTCCGGCCTGGAAGTCCATCGCAAGCCCGTCCGACACACAGGCGTGGATGATGATTGTGATCGGCGGAGGAATCGTTGCGGGAAGCCTGGGAATGTGGAGCTTCTATACTGCGTTGAGTACAAGCGAAAACCTTGGTGTGACGCTGGCACTCGCTTTCGCATGCTCACCTCTCGCCGGAACGGTGTTCGGGCTCATTCGGGGAGACCAGCACATTGATGCGCGCATAGGCCTTGGGCTAACGGCCATCATCATCGGAATTGTCCTGCTCCAGCTGAGCCATCAGCCTGCAAAGGGGTGAGGGCTCAATCGGAAGTCCGAAATCAACCTCGGTATCTCCTCGCCGGATTTCGGGGTTCTGGCTTGAAGGGCAGGGTGAATCTTTCGTGAAATGGATGTAACTTTGGACGGCTATCGACGTGGGGATGACGTGAATGACGGAGGAAAGCCATGAAAAAGCGAAACCAT
>DATDRF010000079.1:0-30073 GCA_035291905.1 Bacteroidota bacterium | reverse complement strand
TCCAGTTTCCTCCCCGAAATCCTCCGTTCAAGAGATTCCAGATAGATGGTGATATCGGGGAGCTCGGGCATGGGAAAGAGAAGGCTGTCTCTCCGTGTCCTCTGTGCCTTCTCGGTGATCTCTGTGGTTAGTCTTTTGTCTCCTTGTTCAAATCAAAATCCTTAAGAGCGAGTTTCCTCAGTTGATCCTTCTCTTTGTCTGAGAGTCCACGACCGTACTTGTAGACGGCGTTTTCCCAATCCCCATACATCGGATTCGGCAGAACGATGAACTTTTTCCCGAATTCCTCTTTGAGCATGTCAACCTCACTTGACCGATCAGCAATAGATTTCTTTTCAAAGACGGTTGCGAGATCGTTCAGATTATCGCCAATCAACAGTGCGATCTCGTGTGTTTTTTTGACGGCGTTTCTCCGCGCTTCCTTGCTCGATTCTTCTTCTTTCAACATGACATGATCGGGAAGAACCTGGGGAAATCCCTTCTTTTTCAAATTCTCAATCGTCCCGTCCGATTCAGTCTTTGCAGAGCGGTTCGATATATAGAAGATGTCGTACCCTTTTGACACCGCGTATGCCAGGAACTCGACAGCTCCGGGCAAGGGATCCGCCTCGGCGCGGCTTACCCATTCGGTCCATGCGTACGGAAACACTTCATTATCCTTGATCAGTTTTCCCATATGAGGGCTGTTGTCAAGGAGAGTTTCATCGATATCAATGACGACTGCCCGCTTCTTCACTCCTTTGTTCTGCACTCGATCCTGGTCCAATCTCAGGCGCGCCAGGTTGAATGCCTGATAGGACAGAGCCCGCATTTCAGCGGAATTCTGAAACCAGAGGACCGACATGACCAAGTGGTCGTTGCGGCCCTTGTCCGGGTCGGCGGAAGAGCAATCGTTCCCCAGGAAGACAAAAAGAAACAGAGGAATCAGAATTGCTCCCTGAATCAGGATTTTTCTCATCATTGACGCTCCCATCATTCGTAATGTTTTGTACCGGGCCATAGTTCTTCTAGAGGCCTCTTGGGTCGGCGACATGCGCAAATTGGCAGATTATTCTCGTACGGCATAGCGTTGGAGAAGAAGTTTGAAGAGCGCGAAGGAAAGAAGAAAAGACTCCGTCGAAAGAGTCGTACGCTGATTCTGATCGGGCAAATCGATGGCCATAGGTGGATCCTCTGTAGGAGTTGTGCTGGCTTCAGGGCTTCTCAGCAGCAACTTCGGCGAAGGCACGAACGGGAAACGTGCCAAACGCTTTTACCTTCACAGGGACTGCCGAAAAACGGAATCCACCGTCGGGGAGATTCTCCAGGCTGCAAAGATGCTCACAAACAGGGATGTCGGACTTGAGAAGAGTCGAGTGAACCGGGCGCGAGCCATCCATTGTGTCGTCGATGTTCAACGAATCGATCCCGACAAGACGGACATTTCGGGAGACAAGGTACCGCGCCGAATCGCCTGTGAGAAACGGATGTCCCTCGAAGTAGGCGTCCGTCCGCCAGTGTCGATCCCAACCTGTATGGACAAGAACCGCCTTTCCTTCGATCAACCGATTACGGAAAAGCTCCGACCCGATCGCTCTTCCGCGCCTCATGTCCCAGCGAAAAACCTCGCCGGGAAGATTCGCAATCGACTCGAGCGGAAGTTCAGAGAGATCCTTGCCGTCGGAATACCGGTGAAACGGGGCATCGACATAGGTTCCCGTATTCGCCACCATGTCGATCCTGCCGATGTGAAACTCCGTTCCTTCTGAATAGTGTGAGCGCGACTCTTTGCGGCTCAGGAAATCACAGATGACCGGGGCGGGAAGACCTTTGTAGGTGATCATGCCGTGCTCGACCGTGTGACTCAGATCGATGAATTTCACGGAAGAACCTGAACGATGGGCTTGATTTTCGGCTCGTAGTATCTCTTCACTGATCGTGCAGAGAAAGAAGGGGGGCTCATTCGGGAAAAAAGAGTGCCGATTTTGTTGAAAAAGCCGGGAATAATAACGGTTTTCCCAGCCATCAATCCTTCATACCCCGACCGCGCGACCACGCGCGAATCGGCAAAAATGAACCTGACGAAAGAATTCTCGCGAAGTCCCGCTCGGTCATGAAAACCCGTAAGAGTCGGCCCAGGACAAAGAACACTGATGGTAATGCCCTTCTGACGCACTTCCTCCGCCAGGGCGACGGAAAAGCTTACGACATATGCCTTGGTTGCCGCGTAGTTCGTCATGAAAGGCCCGGGCCGAAATCCCACAACCGAAGCAACATTAAGAATCCGCCCGCTCCCGCGGCGTATCATCGAAGGAAGAAAGAGCTTGGTCAAGTGCGCGACGGCGACAATATTCAACTGAATCATTCCCAACTCTTCCGTCTTCGACGTGGAGGCAAAATCGCCAAGCAATCCGTATCCCGCATTATTGACAAGAATGTCGACCTCGATCTTCTCCCGTTCCAGCTCCCGATACAGCTCGTCGACCGAATTCGGCTGGGTCAGGTCCTTCACAATGACTCGGGCCGATACTCCGAACATTTGCCGCGCTTGGTTCGCAAGAGCTTCCAGTTTCTCCCTGCTCCGGGCAACAAGGACAACATTGTACCCGTTCTCAGCGAGAATGGAGCTAATGTCGTATCCTATGCCGCTCGAGGCACCTGTGATGAGGGCGGTCTTATTGGGTTTCCATGAGGGCGGTGTGTTCTTTTCGCTTCGGTTGCCTGTACGCTTCTTTGTCGGCATGAGTTTTTTTTGGCTGTTGGAAGTTTGGCGGGCTTTGCGAAGGTACCTAAGGAATGAGGCAAAAGCAACTTGACGGTCTCCCTTGCCTTCCCGCGTCATTTCTTCGTATTATGGAAAAAACAATTTCACGAGACGTCGCATGAAGATCCTTGCATTTACAGATATTCACGGCGCGGTCGAACGCGTGGAGGGAATTCTGAAACGGGAACTTGATTGCAGTGCTGTCATCCTGGGGGGCGATGTGACAACCAACGGCACCATCAAGGAGGCACAGGATGCGGTCCGGCGCTTACAGCGCTTCGGAAAGCCCGTCTTCGCCGTCGCCGGCAATATGGATCAACCCGAAACCGATGCAGCATTCGAAGAAATCGGAGCAAGCATCAACGCGCGGGGTGTCATGCTGGATCAGGTCGGGATTTTTGGCGTCTCGGCCTCCCCCTTCACTCCTCTTCATACGCCCTATGAAATTTCGGAAGAAGAGATCGCGCTCAGGGCTCATTCCGGCTGGAAAGACATTCAGTCCGCACGCACGACAATATTTGTCCCGCATGCCCCGCCGGCAAACACAATGGTCGATCTCCTGACGAATGGGAACCATGTCGGCAGCACGGCAATACGGAAATTCATTGAGCAACATCACCCGACGGTTGTGGTGTGCGGACACATCCATGAGGCAAGGGGAATCGATACCCTGGGCGCGTCAAAGATCATCAATTGCGGCCCCGCGGGAAAAGGATACTACGCGGTCATCACTCTTGGCAAAGAGGTCCTTCTTGAGATGAAGGGATGAACGAACGGAGAGTCGTCTTGTTCGATCTGGGTAATGTTCTCGTCAACATTCACCCCGCAGCGTTCACCCGTCATCTGGGGATCGATCCTGCAACTGCATATCGAAAGTACCAGAAACGCATTCTCGGGATTGTGAAGAAGTACGAAGCCGGGCTGCAAACAACAGATGAATATTTCAATGAGATGTCGGACCTCTTCAGCGGACGCTACAATTCCTCGCTCTTAAGAGAAGCAATGTTAAAGGTGATTGGTGCGCCTGTAGGGGGAATGGAAGAGCTGGTTCGTTCGGTTGCGACGAGATATGAGATCGGGGTCGTCAGCAATACGAACGAACTTCATTTCGACTACTGCCGTGAGACTTTCACGACCCTTCGTCATTTCTCGAAGTTCTACTTGTCGTACAAGCTTTCTTTGCTGAAACCCTCAGCCCTGTATTACGAAGCCGTTCTTGCAGATCTTCGGGTTCTTCCGCAATCGGTGTTTTTCGTCGATGACCTGGAAGAGAATGTCGTCGGCGCCAAAAAGAGCGGCATGAACGGCATTCAGTTCGTATCACCCGGCCAGCTGGAGCAGGACTTCAAGGCGCTCGCTCTGCTCTGAATAAGACTACCAGCTTCCAGAACTACCGCCGCCCGAGAAACTCCCGCCGCCGCCTGAGAAGCCGCCCCCTCCGGATGACCATCCCCCGCCCGAACTGCTCCAACCCGAACCCGTGCTCACCCATTTTTCACTCCATCGTTTTGTCGCGGGATTCTTCTGAAGAAAGACCTTGAGAATCGGGAAGAGAATGACATAGACGATGAATGGAATGAACGTGCCGAGAATGGCCCACGGGAACGCCAGCCAGAACGGCATCAGAAAGACATAGAGAAACCAGCTGACGGCCCCTTTTTGGAACAACCCGATGAATGTGAACATACCGACCACAAAACTGAAGATTCCCAATCCGACGATCTTTTCCCCTATGTCTTCAAACCCTCCCTCTGATGAGCTTACATCATCGGCTTCTGCCATATAGGTCCCTTCAATCGTGCCCAGGATGGCCTTGACGCCCGCCGTGATTCCCCCGTCATAATCCCCGTTCTTGAACTGGGGAACTATTTCACGCCTGGTGATCTGGCTGCTCAGCGCGTCCGTCAAAACCCCTTCGAGACCGTCCCCGACTTCGATCCTAAGCTTCCTGTCATCCCTTGAAACAAGGAGAAGTACGCCGTTGTCCTTCTCTTTCTGTCCAAGTTTCCAGGTTTCAACAACCTTCATCGAGAACTCTTCTATAGAGTATCCTTCGAGGTTTCCGATGGTCAGCACGGCGACCTGGTTCGATGTTTTTGTTTCGTGCTCCTTCAACTGGTTTTCCAAATCGAACACTGTCTGGGACGAGAGAATCCCGGCATAATCGTTTACGCGGGCAGAGAGGAAGGGGACAGATTGTCCTGCAGAGATCCCCGGTATGAGAATGAGGAGGATGAGCAAGAAGCGAACATGTCGTGTCATGAGCGTCTCCTCCTTCGGCCTGCCTTTTTCGCTGATGTTCCGCGAAGCCGATTTGACAGCTCGTTGACGTCGCTCTTCCTGCGCTTGACGCCATGCCTCTCAAGGAGCGATCCACAAAGGTCGATCGCTTCGATCAGTCCGTCTGCCGGGTGTCCGTTGTTGATTCCCCTGACCATCGCGGCAACCACGTTTTCCCATTCGGATTGTTCGACCTTCGCGTTGATGCCTGAATCGCCGACAACAAGGACCTTGTGTTCAAGATGACTCAGGAAAAGAAGAATGCCGGTCCTGTCCTGAGTCTGGAACACCTCCTCCGCAATAAAGGCCTGGGCGGCACGTTGGGCTACTCTTTGTTCGAGGAGGGCGTTTCCCGCGACCATGCGTTTCAGTGCCGGGATCCAATGGACCAAAGCCATCCCGACCCCTGAACCACCGGCAACAAGAAGGACAATCTCTACCAGCCCAAAGCCATGCCATTGTTCGCTGAAGAGATGAACGGCGGCAAGAACAAACGCGGTCACAGACCCGAGGATCGCCCCGCCGCGCCAAACGGCGGCTTCATAGTCGTCGCTTCGCTCCACGAAGTATGGGACAATCTCGCCGGAGGTCTTTCGTTCCGCCTGACGCACCGCCGCCGATATGCGGTCCAGATCTTCCGCGCTGAAAAGTTGATTTTCCATGACGACCTCTGTTGTATGGTGAAAGGCAAGCCGAGCAAAGAACGCGAGTTTTTGAGGAAAAGACAAGTGCGCTTCTATCCAATGTAACGGCGTTGTCTTTCTCCGCGCCCTTTGCGTGCCGAGAAGGCGCGGAGAACGCAAAGAATTTGATGACACATCACGGTCGTGTTCTTCCCAAAAAGGTTGTTTATATTTCCACTGACAAACGGAACAAGCATGAAAAAGCACAGAATCGGATTTATCGGCTTGGGACTCATGGGAACGGCAATGGCAACGCGTTTCCAGAAAGCCGGATACCATCTGACCATCTATAACAGAACCAAGGCCAAGGGAGAATCTCTGGTGGCTGCCGGAGCTCAATGGGCCGACAGTCCGGACGAGGCCGCTCGGAAATCGGATATCGTCTTCACCATGCTTTCCACGTCGGAGGTGCTCAAGGAGATAACCCTGGGAGCCCATGGCATCATTTCGGGACTTGAGAAGAAGGGGATTCATATTGACTGCAGTACGGTTTCTCCCGCAATAACGAAGCATTTGCAGGAGGTTTATACTTCGAAAGATCGCTCTTTCCTTCACTGCCCGGTGCTGGGAAGCATTCCACAGGCAACCGAGGGCACTTTGCTCCTTCTCGTTGGCGGGGAAGCCGAGGCTATTGACCGGATTGAGCCCGTCCTGAAAACTCTCGGATCAAAGTTCTGGAGATTCAAGAACGCGCCGGATGCTTCCCATGCAAAGCTGCTCTGCAACCTCTTTATCGCCGGAGCTATTACCACGCTCGGCCAGGCGCTCGTCTTTGCAGAGAAAGCCTCCGTCCCGCCTCGGATGCTTCTCGACATCATCGGTAACTCCGCTTTGAATTCGGCCACGTATCAGACGAAGGGAAAGTCGATCCTCGACGGAAATTTTGCCCCCCGCTTCTTCACTGAGCACATGCTCAAAGACGTAACGCTTATGCTTGAAGCCGCCGCCGAAAAAGGGGTGAAGCTACCCACAATAGAGGTCGCACGGCAGCTGCTGGCAAAGGCGGTTGAAAAGGGATTCGGAAGGGAGGATTATTCGTCGGTTGTCAAAGTGTTGAAAGAATTGAGTTCACACTCCTGAGAATGTACCCAGCATGGATCGAGTCTCCGTTTCCATGCCAAAACATTGAGCTTTGTTACCTTTCCCCCCTGCGTGGGGAAAATTCCTGCAACCTTGCTTATCCACAGATTCTGCCGAATTATCCACATCATAAACCCCTTGTATTTATTGAACTTTGAGCTTGACTTTAATGCGTATTTCCCTAAATTTCAGAGCCGTGTGGGGAAAAGTGGGGAATGTGGGAGAGGTGTCCTTAGTTCAATAAAATCAAGTACTTCCAGAGGCGTTTTTCCGAATGTCTTCGTTCAAGGGCCGCTACTCATACTCCGTTGACAATAAGGGTCGCATCGCGCTTCCGGCAAAGCTCCGCAAGAGTGTCTCCCCAAACGCAAACGACACGTTCATCATAACGCGCGGTTTCGAGCAATGCCTTTTCCTCTATCCCCAGGACGAGTGGAACAGATTGGAGGATTCCATCCGCAATCTATCTCCCTCGAATCCCCAGCATCGGTTTTTTGTCAGGACGCTTCTCCAGTGGTCAAGCGACTGCCAGCTCGACAGCCAGGCCCGTATCAGCATTCCTCAGGATCTGCAAAAATTCGCTGGTATTGAAAACGAGGTGCTTGTTCTCGGTGTCCTCGAACGGATTGAAATCTGGAACCCAGGGACGTATGAAGAGTACATGAACAACCAGCCGGCCACGTACGAAACCGTCGCCGAATCGGTACTCAAGCCGAATGCTTAAGCGTTGCCCAAAGCCTCATATCATACGCCTGTCCTCCTCCACGAAGCCCTTTCGTTTCTCATTACCGCGCCCAACGGAACATATGTTGACGCCACGCTTGGAGGAGGCGGACATGCTGAAGCCTTGTTGCACCGGCTTGGATCCTCAGGGCGGTTGATCGGCCTCGATGCCGACCTCGACGCTCTTTCTTTTGCAGGGGAGCGCCTCAAAAGGTTTGAAGAGCGTAGCACTCTCGTTCAAGGAAATTTCGTAAAACTTGTCTCGATCCTTTCGGGGCTCGGGCTGAGGAGTGTAAGCGGCATTTTGTTCGATTTGGGTGTCTCCTCGTTCCAGCTGGATGATGGATCAAAAGGATTCAGTTTTCGGGCAGACGACGTGCTGGACATGAGGATGGATCGCAGCCAGAGCCGCGACGCCATCACGGTGCTGCGCGATCTTGATGCCGACGGGCTGGCGCGAATCCTGCACGAGTACGGAGAGGAGAAGCACGCACGCCGCATTGCCAGAAAGATCGTCGAGCGCCGAAAACAGTACCCGATCCGAACCTCGGGCCAACTCTCAGCGCTTGTTGCCGAGGCAGTGGGTTCGCGGTTCCTCACAAAGTCGCTGGCCCGGGTCTTTCAAGCGATTCGGATCGAAGTCAACAACGAGCTGAAACACATCGAGAGCGGACTCAGACAGGCAATTGATTTCGTCGCACCGGGTGGCAGAATTGTGGTCATTTCTTACCACTCACTGGAGGACCGGATTGTGAAACAGGAATTCAAGGCAGCCTCTGCGACGAGCGTTCGCTCCGGCACACCGCTGCTCCCCGACCGTCCGGTCAAGGCGAGACTGAGGATTCTGACGAAGAAACCGATTGAGGCTTCAGACAGGGAGCAATCGGAAAATCCCCGGGCACGAAGCGCGAAGCTTCGAGCCGCCGAAAGAATCTAACGATGTCATTCTTCTCAAGGCACAAATCGGACACGCTTGAGGCAAAGACGGGGACGGGCGCTGCTCCCCTTCCGGACCTCCCGTCGCGGCCCGATATCTATCCCGGTACAGGAGGATCCTGGTCTCCGGATCTTGTCGTTTCGGGCTTTTCGCCGCAACGCAGCAAGAGAATCACCCGAAGGAAAGTCTCACCCTTTACTGTTGTTCTTATTCTTCTTGGCGCCGCAGTGGCCATCGTTCTCTATATCAGCAATATCATCGCCGTCACCCAGCTCATGAACGAAGTAAACTCCCTGGAAATACAGCATCGCCGAATCCTCATGGAGCAGGAGATTTTGAAGGCACAGATCAACAAGATGGCAAGCCTCGAACGGATTCAGGAATTGGCCGAAAAGGATCTCGGCTTGAAAACGCCCCAGGAACCTCCCGTGTGGCTGAACGTCGATCAGGCACGGGCTAAAGAAATCGAGGAAGCCTCCAAGCGTCACTGAACCCATGGCCCCCAACGTCCCCATAGCGCCGACCACTCTGCCTCAGCCGGGACAAAACCTCCTTTCGGGAAGGCTTTTTTTCCTGAAATTCGTGCTTGTCGTCGCTTTCGTCGCCATCGCCGGCCGGCTCGTGAAAATTCAAATTCTTGACGGCCCGAAATTCCAGGCCGTCGCGAAGAAACAATACGAGCAGAAATTCATCCTCCCGCCGGTTCGCGGGAACATCTACGATCGAAGCGGCAATATCCTCGTCTCAAACACAATGTTTGTCTCCTTTGCCGCCGATCCCAAGATTATCGGCGATAACGTTGATCGTGTCGCCCTGCATTTCTCCAAGATTTTCGGCAAACCGGCTTCCCATTATGCGGCCAAGCTCCGAAATACAGAAGAGGGAAGGCGTTTCGTCTGGCTCGAGCGCAGGATTCGACCGGATATTGCCCGACGGCTCGAGGTCCAAAAGCTGGAAGGCGTCGTCGTCGTTAACGAACCGAAGCGCTTGTACCACTATGACGACCTCGCGGGCGCGCTGATCGGCTTCACGGACATTGACAACAAGGGAATCTCGGGTGTTGAGCTCTCATGCGACGACGATCTCAGCGGAACAAGCGGATCTATGACCATGCAGCGCGACGGGCTCGGCAGAACCAGACCGTCGGCCGATTATCCCACCATCGCCCCCATCGATGGTCATCATGTATCCCTCACCATCGATCTCTCCTATCAGGCAATTGTGGAAGAAGAGCTGAAGAAGGGAGTTACAGCCAACAAGGCTGACGGCGGACTTGCGGTCATGTTGAACCCGAAGACAGGAGAGATTCTCGCTCTCTCGACCTACCCGGGAGTGAACCCGAACGAGGTAAGCAAGTACGATGTCCGGACTGCGCGCAACCGAATCGTGACCGACATGTTTGAGCCGGGATCGGTATTCAAGATCGTAACGGCCAGCGCGGCATACGAGCATAATCTGATTCCCCCTGAGAAGCGCTTCAACGCTGAGAACGGCATCTACAAGGTGGCTCTGCGCGGGGGCAAGTTCCGCACCATCACCGATTCGCACAAACACGATGTCCTGACGTTCCAGGAAGCCATGGAACAGTCGAGCAACATCGTCATGGCGAAGGCGGGAAACATCATCGGCCCCGAGAATCTCTATCGCCAGGCGCGCGACTTCGGATTTGGAATTCCAACGGGAGTTGACCTTGCGGGCGAAGTGCGCGGCCGCCTCAAGAAGCCTCATCAATGGTCCGGCACAACTCTCCAGACACTGGCGTACGGGTACGAGGTCGCTGTCACGCCCCTCCAGATCGCAGCAGCATACGCCGCCGTGGCAAACAATGGAGAGCTCATGAAGCCGTTTGTCATCGCGCAGGTCGTGGATGCAGACGGAAATCGGATTCGTGAACAGTTGCCGCAGCGCATCCGTCAAGTCGTGTCGAATGAAACCGCTTCGCTCCTTTCGAAGGCCCTTGAAGGGGTCGTGGAACGCGGAACCGCCAGCGAAGTGAGAATCAACGGAGTGAGGATCGCGGGGAAAACCGGAACCGCACGACGCATCATTGACGGAAAGTATGAGGCGGGATACTACACCGCTTCATTCGTCGGATTCTTCCCGGTCGAGGATCCGCAGGTTGTATGTCTCGTGATGATGGATAACCCCAGGTCACGCGGCTACTACGGCGGAAGCACCAGCGGACCAATCTTCCATGCGATTGCCGAACGGGTGGTGCATACCTCCTGGAAGTTCTCTCGCCCGGCAGCCTCTCCGTCCGGAACCGAGGAAAAAGAAACGACCACGGTCCCTGATGTTCGCAATGTTCAGAAAGCGATCGCCGGGAAGATCCTCGAGGGAAGGGGATTGAAGGGACAGATGTTCGGAAACGGCGACGTTGTTGTGCGCCAATCACCCGACCCGGGGGCGATTGCCGAAAAAGGCGACGTGATCCGTCTTGCCCTCAATGACGAGCCGGTGACCGACACAAAAGGCCTTGTTGCGGTACCCGACGTTCGGAAGATGACCATTCGCAGAGCGATCAATCGTCTCGTGATCGATGATTTCGATATCGAGGTGCAGGGCTCCGGATTGGTTGTGAACCAATACCCCCCGTCAGGACAGAAGGCGATGGCGGGATCAAAGGTCCGGCTTGTCTGCGAACCGCCGCCAATCTCCACGGCAGTCCTCTATTGAGGTCCGGACCGGCGGGAGCTCTATGAAATTGTCTCAGTTGCTTGAGGGCGTCAGAGTCGTAAAGCTGTTTCAGACAATGTATGGACGCATGGTTGTGACGCATGATGTGGAGGTGCAGCGCCTTCAGTATGATTCCAGAAAGGTTCAGCGGGGTGATTGTTTTGTCGCAATTCGCGGCTCGGGCACAGACGGCCACGAATATGCGCACCAGGCAATAAACAGCGGGGCCGTCGTCATCGTCATTGAACGGGATGACGCCATCCCCGACTCTCTCTGCATGCACGCGGGAGTGGTAAAAGTTGTGGTGTCGGATTCACGAAAAACGCTGGCAATTCTTTCGTCAAATTTCTTCGGAAGGCCGTCAGAACGATTGACGGTCATCGGTGTAACCGGGACAAACGGAAAGACAACTTCGACGCACCTGATCAAATCGGTTCTTGAAGCTGCCGGACAGACCGTGGGACTTATTGGAACAATCGAATATCGCATGGGGAATGAGATTCTTCCCGCTACGCATACGACACCGGAATCGCTCGAACTCAATGAGCTTCTTGCCCGGATGGTAAAGGTCGGCTGCTCCTCCGTGTCGATGGAGGTCTCATCTCATGCGCTCCATCAATCCCGCGTGCATGGGATCAAATTTGGAGCAGGCGTCTTCACCAACCTCACTCAGGATCATCTGGACTACCATGGAACGATGGAGGAGTATTTTCAGGCCAAGAAGATCCTATTTGACAACCTCCCTGCTGATGCATGGGTTGTGACCAACAGAGACGATGACTGGGGTCGCAAGATCTTTTCTTCCAGCAGAAGCAGAACGATTTCCTACGGATTCGATGCCGAGGCCGACGTCAAAGTGATCAACGCTGACCTCTCCGTGCAGGGCACAACGATCACAGTTGAATATCGCGGGGAACGCACCATCGTTGCTTCACCCCTTGTGGGCCGATTCAACGTCTATAATTCACTCACGGCCTTCGCAACCGGGATCAGTTTTGGAATCCCCATGGAGACCATCAGGAAAGGAATCGCCGGAGTCTCGAATGTGCGCGGAAGGTTCGAGAGAATCGCATCCCCAAAAGGATGGACGGCAATCGTCGATTATGCGCATACTCCCGACGCCCTTGAGAAGAGCCTGCGCACGATTCATGACGTCATGCCAAAAGACCGCCGTGGAAAGGTCATAACGGTCTTCGGCGCAGGCGGAGACCGGGACAGAACAAAACGCCCCGTCATGGGGAAGATCGCCGGCGACCTGAGCGACTTGTGCATCGTAACGTCCGACAATCCCCGCAGCGAGGATCCCCGCGCCATCGTCGATGACATTCTGGGCGGCATGACCGCGAGGGCGCAGGTACTTCACCAGCTCGACCGGCGAAAAGCCATCGAACATGCGCTTGGCCTCGCAGCTGCCGGAGATGTTGTGCTTATTGCCGGCAAGGGACACGAGGAATACCAGATTATTGGAAAGCAACGGCTGCACTTCAGCGACCGTGAAGTGGTGGAAGAGTTCATTCGGGACACCAGATGAAGCTCGGCAGTTCAGAAATACTTGAGGTCCAGCATGTCCAATCAGAGGAATTGGATGGCGCTCCCCGGACGTTCACCGGGGTTTCGATAGATTCGCGCAACGTTGTCGCCGGCAACCTCTTCCTTGCCATCCGCGGCGAACGCCTGGATGGCCACAACTTTCTCTCCAATGCGATAAAAGCAGGAGCCAAAGCGATCATTGTCGAAGAGAAGTGGGCGTCGATGAATCCGTCGTTCCTCAAAGCTCTGCCCGTGGCGAAACTTGTCGTCAAAGACTCAACGAAAGCGCTCGGTGAGCTGGCCCGCAATCACCGCCGTCGATTTCGCATACCCGTTCTGGCAATCGCGGGAAGTAACGGGAAAACGACAACCAAGGAGATGATAAGGACTGTGCTGGGGCAGAAGTTCGAAGTGCTGGCAACCGAAGGGAATCTGAACAACCAAATCGGAGTTCCGCTCACCCTTCTGCGGCTCGAGAGTCGACATAAAGTAGCCGTTGTCGAAATTGGTACCAATCACCCCGGCGAGATCAAATACCTTTGCTCTGTTTTAGAGCCGACTCATGGGCTCATCACCAACATAGGGCGGGAACACCTTGAGTTTTTCCGTTCTCTCGACGGGGTGGCAAAGGCCGAGCTTGAGCTGTTTGAATGGCTGAAGACCTATCGACCCGGAGGGATTGTGTTCCTGAACAGGGACGATGCCGCGCTTTCAAAGAAGGCCCGGTCGTATCGGAACGCCGTGACGTTTGGATTTTCGCGCAAAGAACTTGACGTCAGGGGCGCGGAGCTTCATATCGGCAAGAACGCAACCGCCGGGTTTATGGTCCAAACGAAGAAAGGACGGATCGATGTTTCCCTTTCTGTCCCTGGCGTTCACAACGCGCACAATGCTCTCGCCGCGGTGGCTGTTGCGGTTTCGTTGAACGTTCCCGCCGCAAAGATCCAGAGGGGGCTGGAATCTTTCGCACCGGCCAGCAAGCGGATGGAATCATTCCGGATAGACGGATTCACCGTCCTGAACGATACATACAACTCCAATCCCGATTCCGTGCGCGCGGCGCTGGAGACGCTTCAGGCGATGAACGCCACCGGAAAGAAGATCGCCGTTCTTGCAGACATGCTTGAACTTGGAAAGGCGTCTGAACAGGAGCATCGCGCGGTAGCAGCATTGGTCAAAGCAGCGGGTGTCGACTATCTCCTGACCTACGGTCCGCTTTCGAAAGCAACGCACGATGCATCGACTGTGCACTACAAGATTCACTACGAACAAAAGAACATTCTTTCGGAGTACCTGGCTGAACTGTTGGCGGCGGGCGACATTGTCCTCATCAAAGGATCACGCGGAATGAAGATGGAAGATGTCGTCACATTCTTGAAAGAACTTTTTTCCAAAGCCGCATGAAGCAACTGAAAGCTGATAGCTTACCGCTGTCGGCTGATCGCTAATTATGCTCTACTACTTCCTGACATATCTCGATAAGCTCTACGACATTCCGGGTTTCGGCGTATTCCGGTTTATTACGTTTCGGGCGGGTGCCGCAGCCGTAACTGCGCTTCTCATTGCGTTCTGGGTCGGACCAAAAATCATCCGACGCCTGCGCGAACGCCAGATCGGAGAGGCTGCAAAAGTTGAAGCACCGAAGACTCACCTCACGAAGGCCGGGACCCCAACGATGGGAGGTCTGATTGTCCTTTCTTCAACGGTGATCCCTGCTCTGCTGTGGGCCGACGTCAAGAACATGTATGTGGTGCTCATCCTGTTTGTGACGGTTTTTCTCGGCGCCGTGGGATTTCTCGACGATTACCTCAAAGTCGTCAGAAAGAAACCCAAGGGGCTCATTGGGCGCTACAAGATAGTAGGACAGGTTGTCGCTGGACTCGTTGTCGGAAGCGTGATCTTTTTTTTCCCCGAATGGATCGACCAGGATCTCTGGAGATTCAAATCGAGCACAACGATTCCTTTCTTTAAGGGCCTTGAGCTTGACCTAGGGTGGTTCTACATCCCTGTCGTTGTTTTCATCATTACCGCGACGTCCAACGCGGTGAACCTCACCGACGGTCTTGATGGACTGGCAATCGGCACGGTCGGAATTGTCGCAATGACGCTGGCCGTCATCGCCTACGTTTCGGGCCACAGTGAATTAAGCCAATATCTCACCATTCCCTTTCTGCGAGGGAACGGCGAGCTGGCGATTTACTGCGCAGCGCTGGTCGGTGCGGCCTTGGGATTCCTCTGGTTCAACTCATACCCTGCCCAGGTTTTCATGGGAGACACCGGCTCTCTCGCCCTCGGGGGCGCAGTCGGCGTCATGTGCGTACTCATGAAGAAGGAACTTCTGCTGCCGACACTCGGCGGTGTATTCCTGATGGAAACGGTGTCGGTCATTATTCAACGAATGTATTTCAAATACACGAAGAAGAAATACGGCGAAGGCCGGAGGGTTTTCAAAATGGCCCCCTTGCATCATCATTTTGAACTGCTTGGCTGGCCCGAGCCAAAAATTGTCACCCGGTTCTATATCGTCGCGATCCTTCTGATGATCTTAAGCCTTGCAACGTTCAAGGTACGATAACCTGAAACGATGAATGTTCATGATCTCCACTCAACACCCGTCACGGTCATTGGGGCCGCCCGAAGCGGCGTTGCGGCGGCTGAGCTGCTCGCATCCAGGGGTGCGCAGGTTTTTGTCAGCGACCTGCAACCGGCCAAGAAGCTTCAAAAGGAACTTCGGGCCCTTGCCGAGAAAAAGATTTCCGTTGAGACCGGAGGACATACAGAGCGTGTATACAATTGTTCTTTCATGGTCATTAGCCCGGGCGTTCCCGGCAACGCCCCGGTCGTACTCAGGGCACTGGAGCGAAAGATCAAGGTCGTAAGCGAGCTGGAGGCTGCGAGTTGGTTTTGCCCGTGCCCCATTGTTGCCGTCACCGGAAGCAACGGAAAAACGACCACCACGACCCTGATTGGAAGGATCCTGGGCGATGCAAAAAAGAAACATGTGGTTGCGGGTAACATTGGAACGGCATTTTCATCGGTCGTTCTGGGGCTGGATCAAACGAGTCTTGCTGTTTTGGAAGTGAGCAGTTTTCAGCTGGATCACTGTGAAACCTTCCGCCCGAGTGTTTCCGTGATTCTGAATATCACAGAAGATCATATGGACCGATACAACCACTCGATGGAACAGTATGCGGCCTCGAAGGCCAGGGTTTTCATGAACCAGGGGAAGGGCGATACGGTCATCTATTCGGCGGATGACGAGTGGACGGTCAGGACCATCGGCGCGGCAAAGGCCCGCAGGATTCCATTCAGTTATCATCGGTCCTTTGACGAGGGTGCATTTGCAGAGAATGACAAACTTGTGCTCTCGCTTAACGGCAAACGAAGCGCGGTGATTCCGTTGGATGAGATTTCCATCAACGGGATCCACAACGCCTATAACGCGATGGCTGCCGCCCTCGTCGGATCATTGTTTGGTGCCTCAAATGCCTCCATTCGCAATACTCTCAGAAACTTCAAAGGAGTGGAACACCGCTTGGAATTCGTGAAAGAAGTGAACGGAGTTCGATATGTGAACGACTCCAAGGCAACCAATGTCGACTCTGTCTGGTATGCCCTGCAGGCATTTCAACAGCCGCTCGTGGTCCTCATTGGAGGAAGAGACAAGGGAAACGACTACGGCCGATTGAAAGAGCTGGTGCAAGCCCGCGTAAAAGCAATTGTGGCAATTGGTGAATCGGCGGCCAAGGTTGATGAAGCTTTCAACAAGGTTACCCGCGTTGTCACCGCGACCTCCATGGAAGAGGCCGTCACGCGGGCCTCGGGGCTCGCAACAAAAGGAGATGTGGTTCTCTTGTCTCCTGCGTGCGCATCGTTCGATTGGTTTCAGAACTATGAGCATCGGGGCCGCGTCTTCAAAGAGTTGGTGGGAGATCTGAAGGAAACAAATTGACCGTGACAAAGTCCCAGCGGAATCATATCGACATCCTAACGCTCATCGCCGTGCTGATACTCATGGTACTGAGCCTTGGAGTTGTCTATAGCGCCTCTTCAACGTGGGCAATGCAAAAATTCGGAGAAAGCAGCCGACTCCTGAATTCCCATGCGCTGAAGGTCCTCATCGGAATCGTCGCCCTTTTCGTCGGGATGTCCTTCGACTATAAGAAATACAGAAAACTCACGAAGCCGGTGCTGATCGTATCGATCATTCTCCTGGTCATGACCCTTGCGCTGGGAGGAGAGACAAAGGGAGCCGCACGGTGGCTTCGATTCGGCGGTTTCGGCCTCCAGCCCTCTGAGCTCGCCAAATTCGCTCTGCTCTTTCATCTGTGTACCCTCATTGCCGTCAAGGGCGAGTTGATGAAAGACTTCAAGCGCGGATTCCTTCCCATGATGATCTGGATCGGATCGGTTTCTTCTCTCGTCATGCTGCAGCCGAACTTCAGCACCGGGTCGATGATCATCCTGCTCAGTTTGGTGATGCTTTTCATGGCGCGCGCGCGTTTTCTCCACCTTTCCCTCGCCGGCGCGGCCCTCATTCCCGTGCTCGCGGCATATTTGGTGAGCGCTCCGTATCGATTGGCTCGTATCAAATCGTTCCTTGCAGGCAGCGCCGATTCCGGAACCGTCAATTATCAGCTTTGGCAGGGAATCATCGGCTTCGGGAACGGAGGGATCTTCGGCCTCGGCCCGGGCGAAAGCAAACAACGCGATTTCTTTCTGCCCGAATCTTACGGCGATTTCGTTTTTTCGATTGTCGGAGAAGAGTACGGATTCATTGGCACGATCTTCTTCATGGGCATGTTTCTTCTGATTATGCTGCGGGGTTTCAAAATTGCGAAGGCTGCCCGCGATGAATTCGGCCGCCTGCTCGCAATCGCAATCACATGCACCACGACCCTCTATGCCCTGGTGAACGCAGGAGTGACCTTGGGCATCCTGCCAACCACAGGGCTCCCGATGCCGTTCGTCAGTTACGGCGGATCGTCGCTCGTGCTTTCGTCATTCAGTATTGGTGTGCTGCTCAATATTTCAGCTCAAACGGACCTTCACCCCCGCGCGACGTCGCTCCCGGAGGGTGTACTTCCGGTCGAGCCGCTGAATCAGATTCAACCCAGGGTGTACTGAGGATACCGTGTCTCAGAACCACCCCACATTGATGTTCGCGGGAGGAGGAACAGGCGGTCACCTTTTTCCTGCATTGGCAATTGCGGATGAAGTGCGAAATTTGAATCCCCAGAGCAACATTGTGTTTGTGGGGACAAAAGACCGGATCGAAGCGCGTGTTGTCCCGCAAAAGGGCTACAAACTGCACACGATATGGACCGCGGGCGTCCAAAGGAAACTTAGTCTGAGGAATTTCCTCGTCCCGGTGAAGCTCCTTGTCTCAATTGTGCAGTCGTTCCTTGTCATCGGAGAAGCAAAGCCGGGTGTGGTAATCGGGACTGGAGGATATGTTTGCGGGCCGGTGCTCTTCGCGGCGTGGCTCCGCGGCATCCCGACGGTTATCCACGAGTCGAACAGCCTTCCCGGCATTACAACCAAACTTCTTGCCGGCCGGGTGACAAAAGTCTTCTTGGGACTCGAGGATGCCCTGCAACATCTGAAGCGAAGAGATAATGTTGAGGTGGTCGGAACACCAATCCGGAAAGGGTTGGATGAAGCTCGGCGGGCAGACGGCCTCTCGACGTTCGGCCTTGAGCCCGACAAAACCACTCTCCTTGTATTTGGCGGAAGCCTGGGAGCCGTGTCACTGAACAATGCGGTTCTTTCAATGATGGAGATCTTTGAGAGATCGGGAACCCAGATTATTTGGCAGACAGGATCGTCACAGTACGAACAGATTCAGCAACAGGTCGTTGGCAAAAGGATTGGTTGGATTGGGCCGTTCATTGACAGAATGGAAATGGCCTACGCAGCGGCCGATGTTGTTCTTTGCCGCGCCGGAGCTATTACCATTGCGGAATTGACCCGCGTGGGAAAACCGGCCATCCTGGTTCCGTATCCTTTTGCGGCCGAGGATCACCAGACGCGGAACGCGCAGTCGCTGGTCCGGGCGGGCGCGGCGGAAATGGTTCCCGATGCTGAAGTACCAACGAGGCTTCAAACGATTCTTATGAACATTGTGAACAACAAGGCGATCCGTGAATCCATGGCGGCTGCCGGCAAAAGGCTCAACAGGCCCGATGCCGGCAAGATCGTCGCCCATTACGTTCTTCGCCTGGCAACACAAACATCATAGTCCATGCGAACCGTCTTTCGATACAAGCTCGATTTCTACTATCAGCAGACGCTGATTTATCTCGTCGCCCTCCTTCTGTACGCGGGAATCCGGGGCAGTTTTGTGGAAGATCAGTTCAGATTGATTTACCGTGATCCGATTGTGTACATCATGGTCCTGTTCTTTCTCGTTTCTCTCGTCGGATTGATGTTGAATCGCATGCGTGACCGGAAGCTGATCCTCGAGGATGACCATATCATTTTTCATTCGAGAAGAGGCGAGCGGATTATCCATTTGAACGACATCGAATGGATGCATATCGGGAGGGAACGTCTCGTGCAAACTGCCGGGCGATTCCAACTCATTGTCTTCAAGATCAAGGATCGCCGGCGAATATTCCGGATCCGCGTCGGACGCTATGAGCATAACCATGAGCTCGTCGCCCACATGGAAAGAATCGCAGAACGAGTGCCAAAAGGAAAACGAAAACGATTCGGTATGCAGCGCCGAAAGCCATAGGAACCGATAACTGAAAACTGATAGCTGATAGCTGTCAGCCCTGCCGCCTGCCTGCCGGTAGGCAGGGCAGGCTGGTGAAAGCTCTTAATGTTCTCTTCCATCAAGAAAATACACTTCGTCGGAATCGGTGGAATCGGAATGAGCGGTATTGCCGAAATTCTGCTCGACCAGCATTTTGCAGTCAGCGGTTCGGATCGCGCGCTTTCGGAGGTGACCGAACGGCTTCAGAAACTCGGTGCGATAATCTCCGAGGGGCACGCTGCAAAGAATATTGCCGGGGATGTCGATGCCCTTGTGTATTCCTCGGCGGTTCAACCGGAAAACCCGGAGCTCCTTGAGGCACACCGCAGAAAGATTCCGGTCATCCGACGTGCCGAAATGCTCGCCGAAGTCATGAGGCTGAAGTACGGCATAGGCATTGCCGGAACGCACGGGAAAACAACAACCACTTCGATGATCAGCCTCGTCCTCATGGAAGGCGGCCTTGATCCGACGGTGATTGTCGGCGGAAAGCTGAGCGGGCTCGGCGGGACCAATGCCAGGCTCGGACATGGCGATTTCATCGTGGTGGAGGCGGATGAATACGATCGTTCATTCCTCTCAATCACACCCACGATCGCTGTCCTGACAACCCTTGAGACCGATCATCTGGATTGTTACCGGGATTTGGAGGATATCAAGAGTGCGTTTGTTCAGTTTGCGGGCAGGGTCCCCTTTTACGGCTTTATCGTTCTCAGTCTTGATGAACCGGCGCTCCTCGACATTATGCCGCAACTGAGCCGAAAGAAGATCATCACCTACGGGCTTAATCCGCAGGCGGATATCCAGGCCGTCGATATTCAACACAAGGACAATATGTCCACGTTCACGGTGGTGCGTACAGGCGGGGATATCGGAAAGATCACCCTGCAGGTGCCCGGGAAACACAATGTTCAGAATGCACTCGGAGCCATGGCTGTCGCTCTTGAGCTCGGCGTTCCCTTTGGCAAGGTCAAGGCCGGTATTGAGCGCTTCAGCGGCGTGTACCGACGATGGGAGAAAAAAGGAGAGATCGACGGAATCACTGTCTACGACGACTACGCTCATCATCCCACGGAATGCAAAGCTACGCTCGCCGGCGCAAAAGCGGGATGGCGACGGAGAGTCATATGCGTGTTCCAGCCGCACCTTTACTCGCGGACGCGCGATTTCTATGAGGAATTCGGTAAATCGTTCCTTCTCTCCGATATTCTCATTGTAACCGACATCTACCCGGCCCGCGAAGAGCCCATTCAGGGAGTGAGCGGAGAACTGATTGTCAACGCGGCCAGGCGGTTCGGACACAAAGAAGTTCATTATGTACCGGACAAAGCCCAGGTTCCCTCCACGTTGAAGACAATCGCCCGCAAGGGAGATATCGTCATCACCATGGGAGCAGGAGATATCTGGAAATACGGAGAGCAGTTTTTGAAATCGGGAAAGAAATGACGCGCGTTCGTTTCAATCTCAATTTATGATTTCAGTTGATAACATACGGAATGTCTTTCAGGGAAAGATCAACCTCAATCATTCGCTGGCATCATACACGTCGATGAAGGTCGGCGGACCGGCAGACTACTTTCTTGAGCCGAAAGACAAGGCTGATCTTGTTGCCATCGTCCGTTTTTTTCAGCAAAACAACTTTCCGTACATGATGATCGGACGCGGCAGCAACATGATAATCCACGATGACGGTATTCGCGGCGCAGTGATTAGTCTTGAGTCGGGACTTACCCGGGTTGCGCTTGAAGATGAACTCGTCATGGCAGAGTCGGGTGCGCGTCTTACAAAGCTCGTTGATTTCTGCATTCAGAACAGCCTCGGTGGTCTTGAATGGGCGGCGGGGATTCCCGCCAGCGTCGGGGGCGCGATCGTCATGAATGCCGGGGCGCATGGGAATGAGATAAAGGATTCACTTGTCGACGTAGATGCCCTGAGAGGAGGATCCGTCGTTCGGGTTCGGAAGGAAGACGCAGGCTTCGCGTATCGCACCTCGTCGTTCGTAAAGGATGTCGTCCTTAGCGGACGGTTTCGCCTGGCAAAGGCCGACAAAGAAGAGATCCTGAAACGAAAGAGTGAGCTCATTGCGCGGCGGAACGCGACGCAGCCCTTGAGCCTCCCGAACTCGGGGAGCATGTTCAAAAATCCTCCGGGTACGTTTGCTGCAAAGCTGATAGAACAGGCAGGATTGAAAGGAAAAAGGATTGGAGGCGTTCAGATCTCCGAAAAGCATTCGAATTTTATGGTCAATCTGGGCGACGCTCGTGCGGAAGATGTCGTCCGATTAATCGATCTCGCCCGCCGAACGATCTATCAGAACGCGGGTATTTTGCTTGAACTGGAAGTCAAGCTCGTCGGCTTCCCCGAACACGTTCTTGAAAAAGTAGCGTGAAGACTCCGAAAAAAATATTGGTGGGATTCATTCTCCTCCTTGGACTGACACTCTCGCTTGTCATCGGGGCGAATTCCTGGAAATCCGGGCTCATTGTTTCAAAAATTGTCGTCGTGGGCGCGCGAGTGGTCGACGTGAATGAGATCATCCAGCTTGCCCACGTGAAGGCGGGTACAAAAATGTACGACCTTGACCTGATGGTCATTCAGAAGGATGTCGTGAGCCATCATTTCCTCAAGGATGCCGTCATTGAACGCGATCTCCCTTCGACACTGAAAATAACGGTGATCGAACGCACCCCCATTGCCATGGTCAACGCAAACGAATTGCTCTATCTCGATGCAGATGGCGTTGTTCTGCCGCATTCCATCTCCAATGAGCTTTTTGATCTTCCGATGATAAGCAACCTCCCGGCGGAACTGAAGGTGACGCCAGGATTGCTCATACAGGATCCTGATGTGGCGGAGGCGCTTTCAATCCTCTCCACCGCGAAACTGGTGAACAAGGAGCTGTATCACCTCATCTCTGAGGTCAGGCTGCGGAACAGCGGTGATCTCATCTTTTATACAACCGACGGCGGTGTGCCGGTGCTGTTTGGCAGGGGTAATCCTGCCGGAAAGCTGCTGCGGTTCGAGGCCTTTTGGAACGATGTTGTTCGGGGTCAGGGCGTGCGGGATCTGCGGTACGTCGACCTTCGATACGAAGACCAGGTTGTCGTCAAGTGGTCAGCCATTGCTGGAACCTTAAAGACGCTGTAGAAATCTATCGCTGTGAAAGAGGAATACCCATGAGTGAAATTTCAGTCGGCTTGGACATTGGCACCACGAAAGTCTGCGCCATTGTTGCGTCGCCCGATGAGAACAATCCGGGGAAACTGAACATCCTCGGAATCGGACGGAGCTCGTCCGACGGCCTCACGAGGGGCGTTGTCACAAATATTGAAAAGACGGTTCGTTCGATCCAGGTTGCTGTTCAGGACGCCCAGGCCCAATCGGGCGTCAAGATCACTTCCGTGACCGTCGGCATAGCCGGTGATCATATTCAGAGCTTCCAGAGCCGCGGCGTTGTCGCCATCAGCAGGCCCGACAACGAGATTACACAGGACGATGTTGAGCGTTTGATCGAGGATACGAAGCGCGTAGCGCTCCCATCCGACCGGAAAATTATTCACGTCATCCCGCAGCAGTTCATCGTAGACGGTCAGGATGGAATCTATGATCCTGTGGGAATGTCGGGCGTACGCATGGAGGCTGTGGTCCATATTATCACCGGGCTTGTGACCGCGGCACAAAACATCTACAAGTGTGTTCAGCGGGCCGGTATCCAGGTGAATGATATGGTTCTCGAGCCGCTTGCATCGAGCTATGCCGTGCTGGACGACGAGGAAAAGGAAGTAGGCGTGGCGCTTCTCGATATCGGAGGGGGCACGACAGACCTGGCTGTTTTTGAAGAGCGCACGATCCGTCACACGGCCGTTGTTGGAGTGGCAGGAAAGAAGGTCACCGATGACATCAGAAAAGGGTTCGGCATTCTGACCGACCAGGCGGAGAAGCTCAAGATCGATCATGGATTTGCATATATGCAGGCCATTGCAGACGACGGGCCGATTGTCCTCCCGGGGATTGGCGGCCGCCCCCCGATTGAAATCGACAAGAAACTTCTCTGCCAGGTTATTCAACCGCGCATGGAAGAGATCCTTGAGATTGCGGCAATGGAGATCAAGCGCTCCGGCTATTCCAGGCATTTGTCTGCCGGAGTCGTTCTTACCGGAGGCGGTTCGCTGATCAAGGGAACAGCCGACCTCGCACGCGAGGTGCTCGGCATGCCCGTCAAGATCGGAATCCCATCCGGGTTCAGCGCCGGCCTTATCCGTGAAATCGAAAACCCGATCTATGCAACCGGCGTGGGACTTGTGATCCACGAGCTGAAACACCGCGACCGGTCTGCCATTACGACGACCATGCATAACGGAAAAGGCAGGGGCTCGGTGAAGAACATTTTCAATCGCATGAAGACGTGGTTTGACGAACTTTAGAAATTACATAATCAATCATCCCAAACAATCCTCAATCAAATAATAAAGGGAGGAATACACCGTGATAGAACTCGATACCCTCACTGATCGTGGCGCCAAGATCCGCGTGGTCGGCGTTGGCGGAGGAGGCGGTAATGCGATCAGCAGTATGATCGATAAGGGCCTGGTCGGCTGCGACTTCGTGACGATCAACACCGATATGCAGGCTCTCGAAAGGAACAAAGCGACCCATAAGGTCCAGATCGGGAAGAACCTTACCCGCGGACTGGGAGCCGGCGCTGATCCGACAATCGGACAGCGTGCGGTGGAAGAAGATCGCGAAGAGATCGCGCGTTGCCTTGCGGGAAGCGACATGGTCTTCGTCACCGCAGGTATGGGTGGAGGTACGGGAACAGGTGGAGCGCCGGGCGTGGCAAACATCGCCAAGAGCCTCGGAGCCCTCGTCGTTGGGATCGTTACAAAGCCCTTTAACAGCGAAGGAAAGAAGCGGATGACCCAGGCCGAATGGGGAATCGAAGAATTGAAGAAACAGGTCGATACCCTGATCGCGATTCCGAACCAGAGGCTCCTGGACATTATCGATCGCCGAACGCCCCTCATCGAGGCATTCGAAATAGCAAACCAGGTCCTCTATAATGCGACACGAGGCATTTCCGAGGTCATCACCGTTCCTGGACTGATCAACGTCGATTTCGCAGACATTCGGACCATAATGCGCGAGATGGGCGACGCGCTCATGGGAACGGGTTATGCCAATGGAGAGAATCGTGCTGTTGAGGCGGCAAACGCGGCAATCTCGAGTCCTCTGCTTGAAGGCGTGTCAATCGCCGGAGCGCAGGGAATCCTCGTCAACATCACCGGCGGAAAAGATCTCAGCCTCGTTGAGGTCGACGAAGCGACGAGCATTATTCACGAAGCGGCCGGCGATGACGCGAATGTTATCCTCGGCACGGTGATCGATGAGAACATGTCCGACCAGGTGATGGTCACCGTCATTGCCACGGGATTCAATAAGAAGATGGCAAAATCGGTAAGGCCCGCGGCGAAGCTCATGGATCGGATACCGTCGGGCCCGACCGATTTGCAGAAACTCGACGAGCCGTCCTTCGTAAGAAGAGGCATAGAACTCCCCTTCACTGCGGTTAAGGACAGTTCCGAAGAGAAGGAAAAGATCGACAAATCCGATCCCGACAAACCGGCGTTCCTGCGCAAGATCATGGATTAGCTTGCTCATGCGCTGATTTGGTTCTACATTTCTCTTGTCCCGGGGAATCCTCCGAACATCTATCACGGGATGTTCCTCCCTTCGGATTCTCCGGGAACAAGAAAAACCTTATCGGTCTTTTGGCGGGAGATACCCTTGGGAAAAAGAAATGGCAAGCTCATGATCGAGTCTTACGAGGATATTACAAAGCTCCCCGGGGCTAAGAAGTACTTTCGTATCGGGGAGACCATCACCCGGGAAGGAGACCCCAGCGAGGGTTGGTTTGTACTTCTCAACGGCAGGGTCGGTGTCGTCAAACGGGACCTCTCGATCACCGAATTTGGAGTACCTGGAACCGTCTTCGGCGAACTCGGATGTTTCCTCAAGATTCCGCGAACTGCGACACTACAGGCTCTCGAGCCCACGTCCCTCCTTTTTGTGTACATGGATATCGACGAACTTATTCTGAACCACCCGTCCATCGCAAAAGAAGTCATCCTCAGCCTCGCCGGTCGCATTGCAACTACCACCGACGCGTGGTGGACGACCGCTCACGAGGCAAAGCCGTAGGTCGTTGTTTCTCGCCCCCTCTTTCTCTACATTTCGTCATGAAATCGATCGCCCTTGTAGGGATGGCCGCGCTGCTTTCCCTCAATACGTATGCCCAATCGCGGATTGAAAGCCAGTTCCGTATCGGCCGCCTGAAATACAGCGGAGGCGGCGATTGGTACAACGATCCCTCCGCCGACGTCAACCTCCTTCGCTTCGTTCGTCAGGAAACCGGGATCGATACAGATCCTCGGTACGAATTCGTCGACCTCTCCAACGACAAGCTCTTCTCGTATCCCTTCCTTTTTCTTACCGGACACGGCAATATTGTCTTTTCGGATTTTGAGGTTCAGCGGCTCCGTGAATATCTGCTCGCGGGGGGATTCCTGTACGCGGACGACGATTACGGGCTCGACAAGGCCTTTCGAAGGGAAATGCGAAAGGTCTTTCCCGATCAGGAGTTTGTGGAGCTTCCGTTTAGCTTTGGGCTCTACCACAGCCAGTTCGAGTTCCCGAACGGCGTGCCAAAAACTCACGAGCACGACAAGAAGCCGCCGCAGGGCTTCGGCCTCTTCTCACAGGGACGGCTGATTGTGTACTACACCTACGAATCGAATCCCAGCGATGGATGGGCAGATCCTGAGATCCATGGGGACCCTGAGTCCACGCGGCTCCAGGCATTGAGGTTTGGAACAAACATCGTCGTGTGGGCGTTAACTCATTAAGGGGACACTGATACTCGCTGAACTCGTTGATACTCCCTGATGAATTCAAGGACCTCCATATCTGCAGATATCCGGCGAAAGTTGACGGCTCTCCGGGCTGCCAGGCTCGGCGTCGAAATCCGGTCTCAGAGTCTCTTGTTTTTTGCCCTCTCCATTACGCTTGGCATGGTTTTCCTCCTGCTCGAGGTACTGCTGGAGCTCGGCAGCTCTGCCAGAACTGCAATGACGCTTTTGTACCTCACCGGGCTTGCCCTGTTTGCAGCCTGGTTCGTCATCCGCCCTGTTCTTCAACGACTCGGGATTCTTGATCCGCCGTCGGACCTTCAACTCGCCGGCAGTGTGGGAGAATTCTTCCCGGCAATCCGCGACCGACTCTTGAATCTCCTTCAACTGCATGAAGAGGCCTCCGCCGGTTCTCACTACTCGCCGGAGCTCATCGATGCTTCGTTTCAGGATTTTGCCCCGGATCTTCAAAACAGTGACTTTTTGCAGTCGGTCGATCGTTCTCCGGTTCGGCGATCGGGGAAGATCTTTTTTCTTTCTTCGATGATCGTGGCAGTCCCCGCATTATTTACCCCCTCCTCGGTGGGTGATGCTCTCTATCGACTTGTTCATTTTTCGCAGGAGTTTGTTCCCGAAAGCCGCGTCACATTTGAAGTGCTTCCGGGCAATAAGGAAATCGTAAAGGGCGAGAGTGTCCCTGTTCTCATCAGGACGCTTGTTGCCAATCGTCATTCCGAGGGCCCTCTCCGACTCCGGTGGCGGCCGGAGGGACAGGTGAAATTTGAAGAAGAGCAGCTTCACACGGATTCATCGGGCGTCTTCAGGACAACACTTGCTGCGTTGCGGCTTTCAACCGAATACTACGCCGAATACATGAATGAAGAGAGCGGTCGGTTTCTCTTGACCGTTGTCGATCGGCCCATCATCCGCTCCCTCCGTGTCCGGCTTGATTACCCCGCGTATACCCGATTGCCGTCTCAGATCCAGGATGAATTCATCGGCGACGTAACGGCGCTCGTGGGCACCCGGTTGACCGTCAGCGGAACGGCAAGCAAGCTTCTTCGGTCGGGCCGCATTGCATTCAAGAACGATTCATCACGGCCTCTCGACATTCGCGGCCAGCAATTCTCTGTGCGCTTCCCGCTGAGGGAGGATACACCGTACAGGATCAATGTCACGGACGCGCAAGATCTCGCAAACGCAGATCCGGTCACATATCAGATCAAGACCGTGTCCGACGAATCTCCGCAGATCTCAATTCTCCGCCCTGAGCGGGTGATCGATATAGCGGGTGTAACATCCGTTCCGCTTCTTGCACAAGTAAAGGACGATTTCGGTTTCTCCTCCTTGCGCCTTGGGTATCGATTGGCCCAATCGCGCTACGAAGCGATCAGCGATCAATTCCGGTTTCTCGCGGTCCCTCTCCCCGAAGCTCCCCGCGTGTCCGAAGATGTCTCGTACCTGTGGGATGTCGCTCCGCTTCATTTGGCCCCTGAGGACGTCGTCGAATATTTCCTTGAAGTGTTCGATAACGATGCTGTGAGCGGCCCAAAATCGGCCCGAACATCCTTATACCGCCTCCGCCTCCCCTCGCTTCAGGAGGTTTTTGCCGATCTCGACAAGGGCCACGAAGAAGCGCTCGATCAGATTACGGAGTCGGCCGAGGAGGCCAAAGAGCTCAAAGAAAAGATTGAATCTCTCAACAAGGATTTGAAGAAGAACAAAGACCCTGACTGGCAGCAGCAGAAGAACATGGAGGAGACGGCAAAGCGTTATCAGGAATTGCAGGAGAAGATGGACGAGGTCCAAAAGAAGCTCGAATCGATGGTTGACCAGATGAGTCAGCAGAATGTGCTTTCTCCCGAAACGATGGAGAAGTATCGCGAATTACAGGATATGCTTAAGGAAATCGATTCCGCCGAATTACAGAACGCGTTGAAACAGCTCCAGCAGGCAATGCAATCACAGAGTCGCGAGAAACTGCAGCAGGCGCTCGAACAGGTTACCTTCTCGGAAGAACGATTCAGAGAAAGCATTGAAAGGACGATGAACCTGTTAAAGCGAATTCAAATTGAACAGAAGCTCGATGAGCTGAAGAAGCGGGCGGAAGAACTCGCTTCAGAGCAGCAGGAACTCGCAAAGGAAACCGCTGACGAGAAAGCAAACCCCCAAGACCTGGCCCAAAAACAGGAAGATCTGAAAGAGAAGTTGAAAAAGATGCAGGAATCGTCGGACGATTTGCAGAATCGGATGGAGGAGTTCTTTACTGAGATGCCCGAGCAGGAACTGGAAAACGCGAACTCCCAGCTTGCAGAAAAGCAGGTCGAACAGAAGATGACCCAAAGTGCGCAGCAGATGAGATCCGGGCAGAGGGACCGATCACAAAAACTCCAGGAGCAAATCCAGGGCGATTTGCAAAACTTCTCGCAGAGCATCAGTCAGCTTCAGTCGGAAATGCTCCAGCAACAGCAGCAGTATATCATGAACGCTCTCAAACGTGCCACGAATAACATGCTCGAACTTTCGAAGAAACAGGAGAGCCTGAAGGAAGAATCAAAGACTGCGCCCCCCAATTCGCCGCAGTTGCGGCAGAACGCTCAGGAACAGCTCAGTGTGATGAATGACCTTGCGAATGTTATTGAAGGTCTTAACCAGGTTGCTCAACGTTCGTTCGCAACGACTCCGGAGATGGCAAAAGCCATCGGCGAGGCCGTCGCCCGAATGCAGTCTGCCATGCGGTACCTCGATATCCGCAGCGGGCAGATGGCTTCACAGGAGCAGGGAAAAGCCATGGCCGCTCTTAACCGGGCTGCCATGGAGATACAAGACGCCCTGAAGTCGATGATGGCGCAATCCGGCGGCGGCGCGGGCGGCGGACTCCTCGGTCAACTTCAGTCGATGGCAGGCCGGCAAATGTCGATCAATATGAGGACTCAGGGAGCGGAAGATGCCGCCCGCCTAGCGGTCGAGCAGGAAGCGCTGAGAAAATCGGTCGAACAGCTTAACAGGGAGGCGAAGGCAGGTACAGAGAAGGAGAGAATCCTTGGCGATCTCGATCGGATTGCTGCTGAGATGAAGGAGGTCGTTCGAAACCTCGAGCAGAAAGATGTAAACCCCGAAACGATTCAACGGCAGGAGCGAATCCTGTCGCGGCTTCTGGACGCCGCAAGATCAACGAGAGAGCGGGATTTCGAGAATAGGCGGAAGGCCGAGACCGGGACTCAAGTAGCCCGTCGAAGCCCCGGCGAACTTGATCCCCTGACGCTCGAGGGAAGAAACCGCTTGCGCGATGACCTGCTCAAGGCCATCGAGCAGGGATACTCAAAGGATTACCAGGAATTGATCCGTAAATACTTCGAGCAGCTCCAGAAAGTGGACAACTAGCCCCCGTGGTCGACGTCCGAAATCCGCCGAGGTCTACGCTGAAGAATTCGGACGTCCGACGAGGAGAGAAGCTGCACGACGTCCTAGATCCAATGCCCCTCCTGCGAAGAATTCGGACGTCCGACGAGGAGAGAAGCTGGCCCTGACGTCCGAAATCCGCCGGGGTTTACCCAGAAGAATTCGGACGTCCGCTACGCCTACAGCGCGTACCCGCTCTCCCCGTGTTGACTGAGATCCAACCCTTCGTACTCCTGTTCATCGCTTAATCGCACACCCATTATCTTATCAAGGAGCTTTAACAATACGTACGTTACAACAAATGAGTATCCCAGTGCCGCCACAATGCTGATCGCCTGGGTCTGCAGAAGCCCA